>JAZQYG010000119.1:0-6246 GCA_045633305.1 Clostridia bacterium
AAGTTAAGCTCAACAGCGCCGAAGGTACTTGGCTGGACACGGCCCGGGAGACTAGGTCACTGCCGGATTTCATATCTTAGCCTAGCGAAAGCGAAGGGCAAGCGTAGTGCAAATCTACCATAAGATTAATATTCCTCCTTAGCTCAGTCGGTAGAGCCCACGGCTGTTAACCGTGTTGTCGTTGGTTCGAGTCCAACAGGGGGAGCCAAAAAATCCTGGATGCGAAAGCGTTCAGGATTTTTACTTATTACCTTTTCACTATTCACTCTTCACTAAAACAAATATTCAGGATTTTTTGAAAGTAACAAGTAAAAGGTAATAGTGAAAAAGTATGGTTAAATTTTTACAGCAAAAATTAAGACCTATAAGAGCATTTTTACGCTTTTATAGGTCTTTTTTAATACAATTTTTTAGAAACGCGCCACGAGAGATTTTGTCCCACACACTTTAAGCCGTTGTATGGTAAAACTCTCCTACGATAGGATTTGAGTCTATAATAAAAATTGTCTTTTAATTTAATATATGATATCATAACATTATAATATTATGATATCATTATAAAACGGAGATTATGATATGAACAAAACAAAAACGCGAACAATTGATAAGGTTACGTTTCCGTTACGTTTACCACCAAAAATGTATAAACAGATTAGAGAAAAGGTAAACGAAATAAAGGAAAATGAAAATTACGCTTATAACATAAACGACTTTTTAACGGAAATATATTGAAATGTTTGCGGTTATGTGATATATTTAATTGAAGAAAGGCGGTTTTGGTATGGAAAAAATATTATCGATTTTTGAAACAATAGACTCACTTACTGATCAATATGTAAATATATGGGAGGATGTATGCAACATTGAGAGTCCTTCCGTAGACAAGGAGGCTGTTGATCAGGTAGGTAGCTACTTTATTCGTATGGCGGAAAGCATGGGTTGGAAAATAGAAAAATATCCCCAAAAGAGATTTGGCGATGTGATTTGTATTACGATGAATCCTAATTCAACCGCGGCACCGATTGCATTATCAGGACATATGGATACAGTTCACCCTATTGGCATTTTTGGTTTACCTGCCGTGCGACGTGACGGAGATAAGCTTTATGGTCCCGGTGCAATGGATTGCAAGGGGGGGATTGTATCGGGGTTTCTTGCCATGCATGCCCTTGAAAGAAGCGGATATAAAGATCGCCCTGTCATGATGCTTCTTCAATCCAACGAGGAAATAGGAAGCGGTAAAAATAATAAGGAGCCTATTCGCTATATATGTGAAAAGGCAAAGAATGCCGTTGCTTTTTTGAACCTTGAGGGGCATGAGGGCTATTTTGATGGCAAGGCTTGCCTTGTGAGAAAGGGAATTGCGGGATTCGTTTTTCGAGTACATGGCATTTCTGCACACGCCTGTTATTGTGCGCGCGAAGGTGCAAGCGCCATAGCGGAAGCAGCAAAAAAAATCGTCGAACTTGAAAAATTCAAGAATGATAGTGGTATCACCTTTAACGTTGGGAAGATAAACGGAGGAACCGTCAGAAATACCATTCCTGACCTTTGTGAGTTTGAACTTGATTGCCGTTATGTTAAAAACGAGGATTTGGACGAAGTCAAGCGAATTGTGGAGGCGGTTGCAGACCATACATATATTCAAGGCTGCACATGTGAGGCAGAACTTATCGATTGGCGTCACCCCATGGAACTGTGTGAAAGAAATATTGACCTTTTCAATAAGGCAAATGCGGCTTTTGTTGAAAATGGACTTTCCCCATTGGAAATTGGATTTAGGAACGGAGGTTCTGATGCTGCCGATGTTACGGTTTTCGGGATTCCTTGTATAGATTCATTAGGAGTCGGTGGAGAAAGAGCCCATTCCACAGAGGAGTACGGTGTTATAAGCTCTCTTCCCGAATCTGCAAAAAGGATTGCGGCTATCGTTTGTTCAATTCAGTGGTGAGCAGGTTGGCTTTTGTTGATATAAAAATTGCAAGTTGCAATTGAGATATTAAACTTAGTTGAAGAATTAAAAAACAACAAAGAGCGAATAATATCTAATCAAATCCCTTAAGACTTTGAAAAGCAAATAAAAAACTAAGACCTATAAGAGCATTTTCACGCTTATATAGGTCTTTTTTATAAAATCTAGGAAAATAAAGGTTATACGACGTATATATAAAGTGTAAAAGAAAACAAAGTTTAAAAAACGCAAAAACATTAGATATCACAAAATAACACTAAAAAACACTTGACAATTAGTTGTCTTACGTATATAATATAGGCAAGGAGGCTGAAATGGAGTACAACGAATTAATTTTAGATATGCTTAACCGCATTATAAAACTTGAAAAAGAAGTAGAACTTTTGAAAAACAAAAATGAACCTTGCTTTAAAGTTGTACAAAACGATACAAAACAAGAACCTATTTTAGAAGAACGTCCCGTGCAACGAGATAAAACGAGATATATGTTTAACGGTAACGTGTATTTAAAAAACAAACTGGTATTAGCCGTTGTTAAAGATTACGTTACAAAAAATCAAAAAATTTCTTGTAATGAATTAAAAACGGTTTTCGATAAATCATTGCAAGGCTCAATCGGTGTTGTGGAATATGAGTTTATTGCAAAAGAGCGGAAAGATTATCAAGTAAGATTTTTCGCAAAAGAGGACGAGATTTTACGATTAGTAGATGGAAAAATGTTAGTTTGTTCGCAATGGGGGGTTTTAAATATATGCAATTTTATTAAGAGAGCAGAGCAATTAGGATATAAAATTGAACAAATTGTAAGAGAATAAAAATTTAAAGGAGAAGTTATTATGAAAAATGGTGATTTTGTTTACGCAAGAACGCATGCTGAATTTTTGAATGAGGCATTTGGTACAAATTATAAGGCTTGGATGAAATGCGTTTGGCCTTATAATAATAATGTCGTATGGATGGTTCGATTTAATAAGACAGATGGAGGTTGGAGAAATACTTTTATTTCACCAAATCGCATAAAGGAAGAAAATCTTACATGGAAAGGAGAGTCGGTAAAGAAGATAGATAAAATCAAAATTGTAATGGAAATAGATGATAGTTCATATATGAGAAAATATATATTTAGAGGCATTTATAAATATGACGAAAAGAATAGCAATCCATTTGAAGTGCGGTATTACGACAAAATAGCAGACGAAATATAAAGAAAATAATATGTTAATGGAAGAAAAAAAGATTATAGAAAGCATCTATCAAGAAATAGAGAAGTATGGTTTTATGAACACCATAAAGAAATTTTTTGGAGTTGGCGCGAGAATCCAATTAGTATTTTCAGAAAATGCGTGTAATGTAGAGATAGAAAAACTAAATTTGTCCTGTAGAAGTTATAATTGCCTAAAAAGGGCGGGGATAAATACGGTGGAAAAAGTTATCGATGCTATTCAAGAAAATAAATTATATGGTGTGCGCAATTTAGGGGTGAAGAGCATTGCAGAAATAAACGTAAGAATTTATGAGTTTGGTTACCAAAGCTTATCGGAGAGCGCACGAAAAAACTTCGTAAAAGACTTGCTCGACACGAACAGGGAGATACTACGGGTACAAAAAGCGTAAAAGAAATGGAATAATTGATTATAGTGCGATAGTGGTATCAAAAGGGATTGAAAAAACTATCGAATTATAATATAATATTTTTGATACAAAATTAGAAGGGATAATTTGTGATGGATAAACGTTATATAGAAATTAATCCTATTGATAAAATTGACGAAATGATGTCGACGTTCAAAGATTTTTCGCCAAAGATATTTTCAAAAAATGACGAAGGGTATGATTGGATTGAAGAAGATGATTCTAAATGTATTGTGTTTTTAAACCCTTTTTGTGAGGATAATCTTGAAATTAACGTAGGGGATATGGGAGAATTCACTTTGTACTTTGGTTCGTCACACGTTCATTACTCATCTTATCAATCAGATTACGAAGAACTTATAAGTATAATTAAAAGTATTTTGAATAACGAAGTTTGTGCAGGAGTGTTGTTTGACACGCAAGAAAACTGGTTTGGTAGCGGTATATTTCAAAAAGGAGAAGCAACTAAGGACGTAACAGAGGTGTTCAATTTTGTATTTAAAGAAAAAGAATTTCGCAATAAACTACTTAAAAGTGGATATGTCGTAAAGTACACATTTTGGAATCCTACCGAAAGCAAGGTGTTAAAAAATACTTTTTGTCCCACACGCTATACCTAAAAACGAGATTTAGTCCCACACATACAAAAAATCCTGGATGCGAAAGTGTTCAGGATTTTTATTTAATACTTTTTCTCTTCTCACTAAATTACGTGTTTAGTCTTTTGTATTTGTAATATAAAAAGTTATGAAAAAGAGCAATATTATTGAAAAAATTTTGTATCTGTGGTATATTGATAAAAATATTTATTGAAGGGAGAGGGAAATGAATATTTACGAGTATATCAATGGAGTTGAAAACGAAAAACCGTTAGATAGAATTGTGACGGACGGGGGATTTTGCGCAATTTTTAGGACGATTGCTTGTATCGGCGATAGTCTTGCGTCGGGGGAGTTTGAATCCTATAAACCGGACGGGTCGAGAAGATTTCACGACTTTTACGAATATTCTTGGGGACAATTCATGGCGAGAAGTTGTGGAAATACTGTCTATAACTTTTCACGTGGTGGTATGACCGCAAAAGAATATATGGAGTCCTTTGCGGACAAAATGGGTTTTTGGGATAGAAATAAACTTGCTCAAGCCTATATCATTGCCCTTGGCGCAAACGATATTTCCTCTGGTGACGAAATAGGCTCAACTGCCGATATTTGTAAGGAAGATTATACCAAAAACGCTCCGACTATTGCAGGTTACTACGCGCAAATAATTCAAAAGATTAAGTCTCTTCAACCAAGAGCCAAGATTTTTTTGGTTAGTATGCCCCAAGGTGACGACCAAAAAGACCCCAAAAGAAAGCAGTTCCGTGACCTTTTGGACGAGTTTACCAAAATATTTAACCGCACCTATTTGATTGATTTATTCACGTACGCTCCTATCAACGACGAAGAATATAAGAGCAAATTCCGTTTAGGACATTTAACCCCAACCGGATACGTATTGACTGCGCGCATGATAGAGAGTTATATCGATTACATTATAAGAAAAAATCCTAAAGATTTTGCTCAGATAGAGTTTATCGGTACGGACCTTTATTATTTGCCCGAAGAAGAATAAAAAATCGTAAAATAGTTTAGCAAGGGAGAAAATAGATGGACATAGCAAATATAGATGCAAATTTTGCAAAAAACGGCCTTTGCAAAAGCGGGGAGTGGATAGACGTTTTAAACGAGCCTTTTTCTATACACGGAGTTTATTTTGATAAAAAAGAAAATCGCTACGTAAGACTTCCTTACTCTGTTGCAAGTACAGTTAACCCCGGAGTTAGTAATTTGTATAAACAAACGGCAGGCGGACGAGTTAGATTCAAAACTACGTCAAGTAGTATTTCTTTCAAATATACGATAGAAAAAACGACTACAAGAAAAGTTGCTCCTTCTTGCGCGCGTGGTTTTTCGGTGTACGAAAACGGAATTTTTAGGGGTATAGTTTATCCTATAATCGGTGATTTTGGCGACAAGGACGTTATAGAATACACGGATAGCGTAAAACTTATTGAAGAAGGGCTCAAAGATATTGAAATATATTTTCCTTTGTATTCAAACGTACGAAATTTAAGCCTTGCTTTTTCTGAAAACAGTCAAATTTTTAAACCAGAGGAATATTTAAATAAAACTATACTCTATTACGGTTCGAGCATAACGCAAGGGGGATGCGCGTCAAGACCGGGAAACGATTATCAAGCGTATATACAAAGGTGGACGAATACCGATTATATTAACCTTGGTTTTGCAGGTAATGCAAGAGGCGAAAAGGAAATGGCGGAATATATCGTTACTCGAAAACCTGATATCGTCGTTATGGATTACGATTACAACGCGCCCAGCGCTCAGCATTTAAAAGATACGCATTTTGCTTTTTATCAAATTTTAAGAAAAGGACTTCCGAATACTCCCATTATTATGATGAGTAGACCTAATTATTCAAGCCTCATAAAAGACGACGAGGCGAGAAGAAAGGTTGTAAAAGCAAGTTACAACAAAGCAAAAAAAGAGGGAGATAGTCTCGTATCTTTCGTGGACGGCAGATATTTATTTGGAAAAGACGAGAGAGAAAGTTGCACTTTGGACGGTACGCATCCT
>JAZQYG010000120.1:0-23907 GCA_045633305.1 Clostridia bacterium
CGGACGAAGGTGACCCCGGTGCATTTATGGATAGGTCCGTTTTAGAAGGTGACCCTCACTGTGTGCTCGAGGCAATGACTATCGCTGCTTATGCTATAGGCGGAACGCACGGATACATTTACATAAGAGCAGAGTATCCTATTGCTGTTGAAAGACTTCAAATTGCAATCAACCAAGCAAGAGAATACGGTCTTTTAGGTAAAAATATCCTTGGTACTGGATTTGATTTTGATATTGACGTAAGACTAGGCGCAGGTGCTTTTGTTTGCGGTGAAGAAACTGCTCTTATTATGAGTGTAGAAGGTAAACGTGGCGAACCTAATCCTAAACCTCCGTTCCCAGCAAATAAAGGTTTGTTTGGTAAACCTACGCTTTTAAATAACGTAGAAACTTACGCAAATATCCCGCAAATTATACTCAAAGGTGCGGACTGGTTTACCTCAATGGGTACGGAAAAATCCAAAGGTACTAAGGTTTTTGCTCTTGGTGGTAAAATCGTTAACACTGGTCTTGTTGAAGTTCCTATGGGTACGACACTCAGAGAAATTATCGAAGACGTTGGTGGCGGTATACCTAACGGCAAAAAGTTTAAAGCAGCTCAAACTGGTGGTCCTTCCGGTGGATGTATTCCCGCAGACCATTTAGACGTACCTATTGATTACGACAACCTTATTGCAATCGGCGCTATGATGGGTTCTGGTGGACTTATCGTAATGGACGAAGAAACTTGTATGGTTGATATTGCAAAATTCTTCCTTGAATTTACCGTTGACGAATCTTGTGGAAAGTGTGCTCCTTGTAGACTTGGAACGAAGAGACTTCTTGAAATGTTGACCAAAATCACCGAAGGTACGGCAACGCTTGAAGACCTCGATAAAATGGAAGCGCTTTGCTATTACATAAAGGACAACGCTCTTTGTGGACTTGGTCAAACGGCGCCCAACCCAGTACTTTCTACTTTGCGTTATTTCAGAGATGAATACGTAAGCCATATCGTTGACAAGAAATGTCCCGCGCACGTTTGTAAAAAACTTGCAAAATACGTTATCGACGATAAATGTATTGGATGTTCACTTTGTTCTAAAAAATGTCCCGTTAACGCAATTAGCGGTGTAATTAAACAAAAATTCGTTATCGACCAAACGAAATGTATCAAATGTGGCGTTTGTGTAGACAATTGTAGATTTAAAGCAATCGTTAAAGAGTAGGAGGATATATGGAAACAATACAAATGGTTAATCTTAAAATAAATAACGTTCCGGTATCAGTTCCTAAGGGTTCAACGATACTTGAAGCAGCAAGAATTGCAGGAATTCGTATTCCTACGCTTTGTTATCTTAAAGATATTAATGCAATAGGTGCGTGTAGAGTATGCGTAGTCGAAGTTAAAGGAGCGCGTACGCTCGTAGCATCTTGCGTATATCCAGTTAACGAAGGTATGGAAGTATTCACCTCTACGCCCAAAGTTCTCGCAAGCAGAAAAACTACGGTTGAATTAATTCTTTCTAATCACAAGAGAGAGTGTTTGTCTTGTGTTAGAAGTGGTAATTGTGAACTTCAAACCCTTGCAAAAGAACTTGGTTGCGACGAACATGCTTACGACGGAGAGAGAATTGAATATCCTATTGACGACCTCACTCCTTATCTTGTAAGAGATAACAATAAATGTATACTTTGTAGAAGATGCGTTTCTGCTTGTAAACAATATCAATCCGTATCCGTAATAGGCGCTAATGCAAGAGGTTTTGATACTCATATCGGATGCGCGTTTGAACAAACTCTCGACAAAGTTGCTTGTGTTGGTTGCGGACAGTGTATTGCAGTTTGTCCTACCGGCGCGCTTCGCGAAAAAGACGAAATAGACGAAGTTATGAGCGTAATTGCAAGTGGTAAGAAACGCGTAATAGTAGGTACTGCGCCTTCTGTTAGAGTAGCATTAGGTGAAGAATTTGGTTTACCTATCGGAACTAACGTAGAAGGCAAAATGGTTTCCGCTCTTAGAAGGCTCGGTTTTAACGACGTGTTTGACGTAGACTTTACAGCTGACCTTACCATAATGGAAGAAGGTACGGAATTTATAAACAGACTTAAAAACGGTGGTACGCTCCCCATGATTACGAGTTGTTCTCCTGCTTGGATTAAGTTCTGTGAACATAATTTCCCTGATTTGTTGGACCATTTATCTACTTGTAAATCTCCTCAACAAATGTTCGGCGCTGTTGCAAAAACCTATTATGCTGAAAAGTTAGGCGTAGACCCCAAGGACCTTTACGTAGTTGCTATTATGCCTTGTACTGCTAAAAAGTACGAAAAAGGTAGACCAAATCAATCTGCAGCGGGAGAAGGTATTCCTGATATTGATGCAGTATTGACTACTCGTGAACTTGCAAGGATGATTAATAGAGTAGGTATAATGTTTAACGAGTTGCCTGATGAAAAATTTGACCTTCCTTTTGGTATGGCTACTGGTGCGGGACTTTTATTCGGCGCAACGGGTGGCGTAATGGAGGCTGCTCTTCGTACTGTAAGCGAACTCGTTACTGGTAAAGAAATGACCGCTCTTGAATACAACGAAGTTAGAGGTATCGAGGGAATAAAAGAGGCTGAATACGACCTTAACGGACTAAAAGTAAAAGTTGCAGCAGTAAGCGGACTTGCAAATGCACGCAAAGTTATGGAACTTATCCGTGACGGCAAATGTGATTATCACTTTATAGAAGTTATGAGTTGTCCCGGTGGTTGCGTAAACGGTGGTGGTCAACCTATTCAACCTGCAGTGGTTAGAAATAACGTAAATCTTGCAAAAGAAAGAGCAAAGGCAATTTACGAGCAAGATAAGGGTATGAAACTTCGCAAATCTCACGAAAATCCCGCAGTTAAAGAATTGTACAGTGAATATTTTGGTGAACCTAATAGTCACAAGGCGCACGAAATTCTTCATACTTCATACGTGAAAAGAAATATTCACGGTTAAAAAAGATTTTTTTGAAGAGTAAACACGAAACGTGTTTACTCTTTTTTTATTTTAAGTTCACCTAAATTAAGCATTTCCTTGACTTATTTGACTTAATAAAGTAAAATCTATAATATAGAGGTATATTGTGATAATTTTAGGAATAGACCCTGGCTACGCTATAGTTGGATATGGGGTTATTGAAGTTGATAAAGGTAAATTTACCGCGATTGATTACGGCGTCATTAGAACGCCTCAATATGAATCAATTTCAGTTAGACTTTCTATGATTGCTAGGGATTTACAAGCCATTATAGATAAATATAAGCCCGATGCGGTTGCTATTGAAGAACTCTTTTTTAGTGCAAATAGAAAAACGGGCATTATGGTTGCAGAGGCGAGGGGAGTTATTCTTTTAACTTGCGCAAATTCGTGTGGGAATTTGTACGAATATACTCCTATGCAAATCAAACAAGCAATAACCGGTTACGGTGGCGCGGATAAACAACAAATTCAACATATGATAACCTTGCTTTTGAGGTTAAAGTCTATCCCGAAACCCGACGATGCAGCAGATGCGCTTGCGGTTGCATTGTGCCATGGTCAGAGCGCAAAATTTGGTGAACAATTTAGAATTTAAGGAGATTTATGTACGCATTTATTACTGGCAATCTAGTTGCGGAAGATGCAAACGGTATAGTTGTAGAAAATAACGGTATTGGTTATGCAATATGCGTATCTTCAAACGCGGCAGTCAAATTTCGCGCAGAAAACAACAAAGTCAAAGTTTTTACCTATCTTTCAGTTAAAGAAGACGAAATGAGCTTATTTGGATTTTATTCCGAGGAAGAAAGAGATATGTTTCTTAAACTTATAAGCGTTTCTGGAGTTGGAGCGAAAACCGCTATACAAATTTTATCGGGAGCAAAACTTAGTGACCTTGCAGTCGCAATTGCAACGTGTAATCTTTCCGCTTTTTCAAAAATAAAAGGCATAGGTAAAAAAACCGCTGAAAGAATCGTACTCGAACTCAAAGATAAAGTTTCCCCACTTTCTGTAATATCGAGCGGAGAGGAGTTTATAATTCCTTCCCCGTCTGGAATAGAACAAGAGGCAGAACTTGCTCTCGTTTCTCTTGGCTTTTCAAAAGCCGAAGCAAAAAAAGCTATCAAATCCGTTGAAAATAAAGATTCAGTAGAGGCAATTATTGCATCTGCACTTAAAAGGTTAAGTTAAATATGTTTGATAATGACGATAGACTCGTAACGAGTACAAAAACCGAAGATGAACTCGAGGTGGAAAACGTATTAAGACCTAAAGCAATGTCTGAATACGTTGGACAAGATAAAATCAAGAAAAACCTTGAAGTTTTTATTACCGCGGCAAAAAAGAGGAACGAGGCGTTAGACCACGTTCTTTTATACGGACCTCCTGGGCTTGGTAAAACTACGCTTGCACATATTATCGCAAGCGAAATGGGTGCGTCTATTCGTGTAACTAGCGGACCTTCAATAGAGCGTTCGGGTGACCTTGCGGCAATACTTACGAATTTGTCGGAAAACGACGTTTTGTTTATTGACGAAATTCACCGTTTGAATAAAAATATCGAAGAAATTCTTTATCCTGCAATGGAAGACTATGCTCTCGATATTATAATCGGACAAGGACCGTCGGCAAGAACTGTTCGAATTCCGCTTAAACGTTTCACTCTTGTTGGCGCAACGACTAAATCGGGAAATATTTCTTCTCCTCTTCGTGATAGATTTGGTGTTATTTGTAAACTTGAACTCTATAAGCCCGAAGAACTTGCAAAAATAGTAAAGCGTTCGGCAAGCGTCTTAGGAATATCAATTGACGACACTGGCGCATCTGAAATTGCAAGACGTAGTAGGGGAACTCCACGTATTGCAAATAGACTTTTAAAAAGAATAAGAGATTTTGCTGAAGTTGAAGGCAAAAAGGTGATTACTGCGGAAATGGCGTCAAAAGCGTTATATTTTCTTGAAGTAGACGAACTTGGACTTGACTTTGTCGATAGAAGAATACTTGAATCTATGATAAACACCTTTGGCGGTGGTCCAGTTGGTTTGGATACCCTTGCTGCCGCAACGGCAGAAGATGCGAGCACTATCGAAGACGTTTACGAACCTTATCTTTTGCAATTAGGTTTTATTATGAGGACGCCAAGAGGTAGAATTTGTCTTGAAGGCGCATATAAACATCTTGGATTAAAAGTTCCGGAAAGTGGAGTAAAGGCGGATAAAAATAATGAATAAATCAGACTTTTTTTATAATTTACCTGAAGAACTTATTGCCCAAACCCCTTTAACTCAAAGAGATTCCTCAAAAATGCTTGTTTACGATACCCTTACAAATAAGCAAGAAGACAAAAATTTCTTTAATATAATTGATTATCTAAAAAAAGGTGACGTTATTGTCGTAAATAATACAAAAGTAATCCCAGCAAGACTTATAGGTCGCAAAAAAACGGGGGCAGTATGTGAAGTTCTTCTCTTGAAGAGAATTAATTACGACACGTGGGAAGTAATAGTAAAGCCAGGCAAAAGACTTCAAGAAGGTGCGGAAATTTTCTTTGGAGACGAATTAAGTTGTGTAGTCGAAAAAAGACTTGACGACGGTGGTAGAATCGTCAAGTTCAAATTCAACGGAATTTGGGAAGAAATTCTCGATAGACTCGGTGAAGTTCCTCTTCCTCCGTACATCAAAGAAAAACTTGATAATCCCGAAAGATATCAAACAGTTTACGGTAAAATCGAAGGGTCTGCCGCAGCGCCTACTGCGGGACTGCATTTTACGCCCGAAATTATCGCAAAATTAAAGGAAAAAGGCGTTATTTTTACCGAAGTGCTTTTGCACGTTGGTCTTTCAACGTTTAGACCTGTAAAAGCGGACGATATTTCCGACCATAAAATGCATTTTGAGCATTATGAAATCACAAAAGAGAGCGCGGATATAATCAATTTGGCAAGAGATGAAAAAAGACGTGTAATCGCTATAGGAACGACGGTCGTTAGAGTATTAGAAAGCGTTGCCGACGATACTGGTAGAGTAAAAGAGTGCACTGGTGATACTGATATTTTTATCTATCCTCCATACATTTCAAAAGCAGTTGATTGTTTGCTAACTAATTTTCATCTTCCCGAATCTACGCTTATAATGTTAGTTTCGGCGTTTATAGGAAGAGAAAAGACTCTCGAACTCTACGAATACGCTGTTAAAAACAGATATAGATTCTTCAGCTTTGGAGATTGTATGTTTTTGTGTAATATTAAAAGAAAAGGTTAAATATGAGTTTTACTTACAAAGTTATTAAAGAATGTAAACAAACTGGCGCTAGAATAGGTAGGTACGTTACCCCTCACGGCGTTATTGAAACACCGGTATTTATGCCGGTAGGTACGATGGCTACCGTAAAATCGCTAACTCCTGACGAGGTTGCGGGAACTGGGGCAAGTATTTTGCTCTCTAACTCCTATCATTTATACTTAAGACCGGGAAGTGATTTAGTTAAGAAAGCGGGTGGACTTCATAAATTTATGGCTTGGGACAAACCTATTCTTACAGATAGCGGTGGATTTCAAGTCTTTTCCCTTGCAAAACTTCGTCACATTGACGAAAACGGCGTTGAATTTAGTTCGCATATAGATGGAAGAGCGGAATTTTTCACTCCCGAAAAGTCGATGCAAATTCAAAGGGACTTAGGCGCGGATATAATAATGGCTTTTGACGAGTGTACCGAAGCAAACGCGGACTACAAAACCGCAGAGCGAGCAATGGAAAGAACTCTTCGTTGGCTTGATAGATGTGTTAAGGCTCACGGTGATAACGAAAAACAAGCCCTTTTCCCTATCGTTCAAGGAAACGTTTATAAGGATTTACGTATCGAAAGTATAAAAAGAACTTTACCTTATGCAAATAAAGGTATTGCTATCGGTGGTTTATCTGTTGGAGAAGAAAAACCTATTATGTATGAAATGTTGGATGCATTAAAGCCTTATTATCCAACTAATATTCCTCGTTATCTTATGGGCGTTGGTAGCGCCGATTGCATAGTTGAAGGTGTATTAAGAGGAATAGACATGTTTGACTGCGTTCTTCCGACGAGAATTGCCCGTAATGGCACGGCAATGACTATGACTGGTGATTATACCATACGTAATGCAACGTACAAAGAAGATTTTGAGCCAGTTGATAAAGATTGTGACTGCTATTGTTGTCGCAACTATTCAAGAGCGTATATTCGTCACCTTATAAATACTAACGAAATACTTGGCGGAAGGATGCTCTCGTTACACAATATAAGATTTTTACAAAGACTAACCGACAAAATAAAAGAGGCAATTTATAACGATTGTTACGGCGATTTTGTACAAGAGTTTAGGAGTAATTATAATAAACACAAAGATTTACTTGACTAAATGATTAAATTTTTGTATTATAAATAAAACTTAAAGGAGAATTATTATGTTAAATTATCTCGGTATGATGGCAGAAGGTGATAATAGCGGTATTTGGCTTATTATCATAATGGCAGTATTTTTGGTTCTTATTCTCGTTACTTCTTATCTTCCCCAAAAGAAGAGACAAAAAGAAATGATGAACATGTTATCAAATCTTACTGTTGGTGACGAAATTAAAACTATCGGTGGTATGATAGGTAAAATTACGGCAATTGAAGAATCTGGTTTACTCGTTATAAACGTTGGAACGGAAGAAAATCCCACCTTGATTAAAATCGACAAGGTTGCTATTTATTCAGTTGCAAGAAAACCCGAAGCACAACCCGTTGAACCCGTAGCGGAGGCAAAAGAAGAAGCTCCCGCAGAAACCGAGGAAAACAAATAATAATAGATAAAGCCCGATTAATTCGGGCTTTTGTCATATAATAAGCCTTTACTAATATAATTATGTTAGTGGAGGTTGTATGGAAGGGATTTTATCAAAGAGTAATTTGAAGGATTTGTTTTTTAGTCTTTTGTATTCGGTGCTAATTTCAGTCGGCGCAGTTTTATTATTTGCATTAATCGTCAAATGGTTTAATATATCTAATGGTGGTATTTTAATCGGAAATACTATAATTAAAATAATTAGTTTGTTTTTCGGCATATTTTTTGGATATAAAAATTACCAAAAGGGCGCTATAAAAGGCGCGGTTAGTGGGATAATTTTCGTTTTATTATCTAATTTTGTCTTTTCTTTATACGGAGGCAGAGGACTTTTTGAAGGAATAACAATAGTTAGTTTGTTGTTTGGAATAATTTCGGGGACAGTGAGCGGAATTATTGCAGTAAATATACGTAAATAGTTGCAATTTTAAGTTAATTAAGTTATAATGTAACTAGTCCATTTTGGAGGTTAACTTATGAAACACATCAAAACAGTTGTAAAAGGTTGTATTAGAACAGACGGCGGATGCGGTGAATGCCAAAGCAGTTGTCAATCGGCTTGTAAGACCAGTTGTACCGTTGGTAATCAATCCTGCAAACAGCCCGAAACTCGTGTAAATAACGTTAAGAAAGAGCAGAAGTAATAATGGTACATACTTTTGCCTTTACGCGTGAAGGTCACGACGAAGATTATTTCGTTTGGGATTCAGAAGGGGGAAGTCTATTTCAAATAGATTTTCCCGTTTTTTTGTTACTGAAAAAAGAATATCCCACCGACGAAAAACTTACGGACGAACAATTAAACGCATATAATTCACTTGATGAGCAAACAAAAAGCGACGCAAGAGAAGAAATCGAAGAATTAAAAAACGCAGGTTTTCTTTTTACTGAAACTAAAAATTTTAAATATAATGGCAAACGCACTGACATAAAAGCAATGTGTTTGCATATTTGTCATGATTGCAATTTGAAATGCAAGTATTGTTTTGCATCTGAAGGTACGTATAACACGGCGCGTGATTATATGTCTAGTGAGGTTGCAAGAGGCGCGATTGATTTCTTGATTGAAAATAGTGGCAATAGAAAAAGTTTGGAAGTTGACTTCTTTGGTGGTGAACCTCTGCTTAATCTTGACGTTGTTAAAGATTGCGTAAACTACGCAAGACAACGTGAAAAAGAGGCAGGGAAAGAATTTTCTTTCACAATGACCACTAACTGTATTCTCTTAGATAACGATATTGCGGAATATCTTGACAAAGAAATGGATAATATCGTTTTATCAATAGACGGTAGACAAGAAGTTCACGACAAAACTCGAATTACCTCTTGTGGCGGTGGCTCGTATGAGGCTGCTATCGAAGGCGCAAAACTTATGCGCAAAATTAGAGAAGATAGACGTTATTACGTTAGAGGCACTTTCACTCACGAGAATCTTGATTTTTCAAAGGACGTTGAATCGCTTTCCGATAATGGCTTTGACCAAATATCCGTAGAGCCCGTAGTTCTTCCGGACGAGCATTTTCTTGCATTAAAACAAGAAGATTATCCCACGATATTAAATGAATACGATAAACTCGCTAACGTTTATTTGAAAAGATACGGCACGGAAAAGGCTTTCAATTTCTTTCATTTTATGATTGATTTGAAACACGGACCTTGCTTGAATAAACGTTTAACTGGTTGTGGAGCAGGAGCAGAGTATCTTGCGGTTTCACCAACTGGTGATATTTATCCTTGTCATCAATTCGTTGGAGAAAAGGATTATCTTATGGGAAACGTGCTTGATAAAACGCTTAACCGCGATATCCAAAACGTTTTTGCAGGTATTGACGTTACTGTTAAACCCGAGTGTAAAGATTGTTTTGCTAAATATTATTGTAGCGGTGGTTGTATCGCAGCATCACACCATTATATGGGCGACCTCAAAAAACCTTACGATAGAAGTTGCGCTCTTATGAAAAAGAGATTTGAGTTATCCCTCGCTCTTTACGCATACGAGGAGGCTAGCAAAAATGATTAAGAGTTTCAAAGGTAAAACTCCCGTTATTGCAAGTTCTGCTTTCGTTGCGGATAATGCGACGATAATAGGAGACGTAACAATCGGAGAAAATTCAAGCGTATGGTACGGAACGGTTATTCGCGGAGACGATGGTCCTGTCGTTATCGGTAGCAATACGAATATTCAAGACAATTCTGTCGTTCACGCCGAAGAAGAAGGTCTCGTGATAGGAAATAACGTTACGGTTGGTCATAACGCTATCGTTCATTGTAAAAGAGTTGGCGATAACGTTATGCTTGGTATGGGCTCTATTTCTCTTTCTGGTAGCGAAATAGGGGATTCGTCGGTGCTTGGCGCGGGTGCTTTGCTTACGCAAAATAAGTCTATTCCCGCAAAATCCATAGCAGTTGGTTCTCCTGCAAAAGTTTTACGCGAGGCAACGGACGTAGACGTTGAACGTACTGTAAATAACGCAAAAATTTACGTAAAACTTGCAAAAGAGCATAAAAACTGTTAATTTTTTGATTATTTAATAGTTATAAATACTTAAATTCAAATAAATGTTTGACTATAATTGTATTTAAGTATATAATTATTTAGTGATGATATTAGGAGGCAGAAGATTAGATGAGTAAAACAAAATCTATAATTATTCTATCTATTCTTGCGCTTTTAATCGTGTTTATGTCATTTATTACAGTCGTTCCCCTTAATAAAGGCGAACTTGGCATATACGATTTTGAGTCAATAGTAGGTTATATCAAACTCGGCTTCGATTTGGAAGGCGGGGTATACGTTGTTTACGACGTAGAACCCGTTACTGAAGGCGAAGAGGTAACGGATGACAAGTTGAACGCCACAGTCTTGCGTTTACAGTCTTTGTTGCAAAACAAAGGTTATAGCGAGGCAACCGTTGCTATTCAACGTGACGTAAGTGATAACAAGCACGTCAGAGTAGAAGTACCCGACGTACAAGACCCCGAAGATTTGTTAAACCTTCTTGGTAACCCTGCAGAAATGGCTTTCGTTGCACATGGTCACGAAGAGGATTACAAAGAGGAAGGTCACGAGCAATACGTTTATTTAACAGGAGCAGACGTTGAATCGGCATTTGTTACCGTTGACAAGGACAATAATTATGCGGTAGGCTTGAAGTTCAACGAGGCTGGTAAAGGAAAATTCGCGACCGCAACCCAAGAAAACGTTGGTAAACAAATTTCTATAGTTGTTGATGGCGAAACCGTCTCTAGTCCTACCGTTCAAACTGCAATCACTAACGGTGAGGCAGTTATTACGGGTAGTTTTACATATGCTGACGCAGAACAACTTGCTATGCGTATATCAAGTGGCGCGTTTAACGTAAAACTCAAAACTAACCAAAGTGGTGAAGTAAGTTCAACTCTTGGTGAAAACGCGCTTAGACAATCTCTTATCGCAGGCGCAATCGGTATCGGAATCGTTATGATATTTATGATTCTTGTATATCGTAAACTTGGTATAATTGCAGATATCGCGCTCTTAATTTACGTCCTCTTATATATGCTTTTTATGGCAATATTCCCTTGGGTACAGTTAACTCTTCCCGGTATTGCAGGTATTATATTGAGTATAGGTATGGCGGTGGACGCTAATATCATTATATTTGAGCGTATGAGAGACGAATACATGGGCAATCCCGGCAAATCTCTTGATGGAACGATATTCCCTCAAGGTTTCAAAAAATCTTTCTCTGCAATTATTGACTCCAACATAACCACTTTACTTGGCGCAATCATACTTTGGGTAGTTGGAACCGGTGCAATCGTTGGATTTGCTATGACTCTTGTAATCGGTGTAGTATTATCTTTCATTACTGCAGTATTTATTACTAGAGCGCTTTTGAACTTATTCTTACCTTTAGGAAAGAAAAGTCCTCGTGCTTACGGATTAACTACGAGGGAGGGTGTTGGACTATGAGTAAATTATCGATTTTCAATGCTGTAAAAAACGTAGATTTCGTAAGTAAACGTCATATTTGGTATCTTATACCGACAGTTATAATCGTCGTAGGTATTGTTCTTATGCTTGTAATCGGTATGAACGTCGGCATAGATTTTGAAGGTGGCGCAATTATTAGTATGTATTTCCACGAAGACCTTTCGGATAGTGAATACAATGAAAATCTTGCTAAAGTTACCAAAATTATTGAAGATAACGGATTAAAAGTATCTTATTCACAAAATTCTGATGATGAAACGGGTACTGTTTTAATCGTACGTTATGCAAATATCGGTAACGATATGGAAAGCAAAAATAAAGCAGTTAAAGAGGCTATTACTACTGAATATAGCGAACTTTATGAAGACTCCAACAACATTACGATGGAGACCATAGGAAGCACGGCAAGCAAAGATTTGCTTTTAAGGTCAATAATTGCTATATCCGCAGCAGCAGTAGTTATGCTTATTTATATCGGCTTTAGATTCGACTGGCTATCTGGACTTTCTGCAATTATTACTTTGATTATGAACGTTTTAATTATGGTTGCTTTAACTACGATTTTTAGAATCCAAGTTAATACTTCATTTATAGCTGCAGTTATTACGATAATTGCTTATTCTATCAACGCTACGATAGTTATTTTTGATAGAATCAGAGAAAATATCAAAAAATCCGAAAATAGTGACAAATTTAATCCTGCATTAATCGCAAATACTGCAATCAAAGAATCGTTTACTCGTACCGTTTATAGTACGTTCACGACGCTTGTAACCATTACAGTTCTTGCTATAGTTGCAGTACCTACCATCAAAGAATTTGCTTTACCGATAATTTTCGGTTTAGTTGCTGGAATTTATTCCTCAATATTTGTAGCGCCCGCCCTTTGGGTTACCTTTAATGGTTTAAAAGGAAAGAAAAAAAACGTTGCTAAAGCAAAAAAATAATTAAACTAATCGCACGCGAGCCTTTCCTTCGGGGGAGGCTCGTCTTTTTGAAATGTTATTCAAGAAAAAAGTTGAAACAAATAAATACAAGGTTGAAGAATTTGCGCGCGCCTTAGGAATCGAGGAGTTAACTTGTGAACTTTTACTCACAAGAGGTATTGATTCTATCGAAGAGGCAAAAAATTTCCTCAATCCGTCAATAAAAAAACTCCCTGATTTTAAACAATACACGGGAGTAATTGATGCTATTGCAAGAATTAATCAAGCCATGCAAAACAGTGAAACCGTAGTTGTGTATGGTGATTATGATTGCGATGGAATATGCGCTTCGGCAATTTTGAGCGAATCTTTAAAGGCTCATGGCATACAAACTTTTGTTTTTATTCCAAAGAGACTTGAAGAAGGGTATGGACTTTGTGTAGAAACGCTTGAAAAAATCGCCGAAGAATATTTCCCTGATTTAATAATTACGGTTGACTGTGGTATTACTTCTGTTGAGGAAGTTGAATATTGTAGAAATGAACTTGGAATCGACGTAATCGTAACCGACCATCACGAGCCACCCGAAATTTTGCCTGATTGTATCACTATCAATCCACATCTTGACAAAGATAAGGGTTTATTCAATGATTTTTGTGGTGCAGGGGTTGCTTATATGCTTATTGATGCTACCTTTGGTCGTGAATATGCTTATAATTTTCTGGACGTTGTAGCAATCGCAACTATGGGTGATATCGTTCCTTTAACTGGAATTAATAGAATACTCGTTAACTTTGGTATTAAAAAATTAAAAAAGTCTCCGATTGTTGGATTGAAACAGTTGATGGATTCTTTAAATATTCAAGATAATATAACGAGTTACGATATATCCTTTAAAATCGTTCCTAGAATAAATTCTCTCGGTAGACTTGGTGATGCTTCAAGAGCAGTTTCGCTATTTACTGAAAAAGATTACTTCGTTTTATCTTGTTTAATTAACGAAATGAACGAAGAAAATGCTGAAAGACAAAAATTGTGTCAACAAATTGAAGAAGAAGCAAAAATCCTTGCTAGAGATTATATCAACGAAGAAAGAGCGATAGTTTTGTGCGGTGAGTGGCACAAAGGTATTCTTGGAATAACTGCAAGCAAACTAGTAGAAAAATTTAATCGTCCGGTAATTTTGTTTTCAATTGAAGATAGCGAACTCACTGGCTCGTGTAGAAGTATACCGCAAATTAACATTTACGAAACTCTTTCACGTTTTTCTGATTATTTTACGCGTTTTGGTGGACACTCTCAAGCAGCGGGGCTGTCTATGCCTATAAAAAATTTTAACTCTTTTAGAGAAGGCTTGTTTGCATACTTAAAAACTTTACCAGAAGATAAATTTTTAAAGACGTGTGAATATGACGTGGACCTTAAGGAAAGGGAAGTTAGTGAAAAGTTTTTTGATGAATTAAAACTTTTCGAGCCTTTTGGATACTCTAATCCGAAACCACTTTTTAGTGCATCTCTATCTAACGTAACGTTTAATCACAACAAAAATAATCCCGCTCATATTTCGGCTCAAACTAAACACGGTTATTCGATATCGGGATTTTATAAAGGTGAATATATTGATTTATTAAATTCAAAATCTGACAAGCAAGCGATACTATCTTTGTCAAAAAATATCTTCAACGGAAGAGAGTATTCCCAAGCAATAATAGAAGACGTCGTCTTTAAAAACGTAACGTCAACAAATATTCATAAAGAACTCAAAAATTATGCAATTAGCGCCTTATTTAAGGGGCTAAATGCCAAAGTATTACAAAACGAGGACTTTTATAAAGTACTTTTAAAGAGTTTTAGGTCGAATATTTATGGTAATATTGCTATTTGTTACACGTTTGAGTCTTATAAAAAAGTGTGTTTTGTTTTAGATGAGGCAAATATTAGTTATGAGAAGTTTTATGACGTTAAGACTTCGGAAAACACGCTTAACTGTGTAATTTATTCGCCACGAAAAGATTATTTCGATAACTACGATAATTGTTTCTTTATAGATGCACCGCTTTCATATCCTACAAGTAAAGACAAAACGATTTATTCTCTAGATAACGTTTGCGCGCTTAAAGAAACTTTGTTAAATCGTAACTTTGACAGAAATAAGGTTGCTAGAATTTTCCTTAAAATTAAAAACTTGATGAATTTTTCAATTTTTCGTAGTTTTGATGCTTTAGTTAAAGCAGTGGCGCCGTTAGACGAGGAGGATGAAGTTGATATTTTTCTCGTTTGGTTAATTCTTAATGAATTAAATATCGTTCACTTTAATAAAGAAAAAAATTGTTTTACTCTAAACAATATCAAAACTGAATTGACAAATTCTTCACTTTATTGCATAATTAGTGGTAATGAGTAATTTATTAGAAAAAATTAAAAACGCCTATACTGAAACTGACAGAAACCGCGTGAGAGACGCTTATGCTTTTGCAAAGAACGCTCATAGCGGTCAATTCCGTTTGTCTGGAGAAGAATATTTTATTCACCCTGAAAACGTTGCCGAAATTCTTTTTGATTTAGATTTTGACGCTGATACGATAATTGCAGCTCTTCTTCACGACGTTTTGGAAGACACTTCCGTTACAGAAGAAGAAATTAGCAATTTATATGGAAAGAACGTATTACTGCTCGTACAAGGAGTAACTAAACTCGATAAACTTCAGTTTAAAAACGCTGAAGACGAACAGGCAGAAAACCTTAGACGTATGTTCTTTGCTATGGCAAAAGATATTCGCGTTCTTATTATAAA
Organism: Clostridia bacterium; assembly: GCA_045633305.1. Taxonomy (GTDB): domain Bacteria; phylum Bacillota; class Clostridia; order Christensenellales; family RUG350; genus RGIG2224. The sequence goes on from JAZQYG010000120.1 coordinate 15,557, forward strand.
ACTTGCCGACAGACTTCATAATATGCGTTCTCTTGCGAGTTTACCACGTCATAGACAAATTATTTTTGCTCGCGAAACTTTGGATATTTACGCTCCTCTTGCGGGTAGGTTAGGTATATCGCAAATCAAGTGCGAACTTGACGATTTATCAATGAAGTATCTTTTCCCAGAAGAATTTGAAAGTCTCACGGAAATGGTTTCTTCAAAACTTAGTGAAAGACAAATTTTCGTTGATAAATTGTGCGCTTTAATTAAATCAAAACTTGCTGAACTTGGGTTAACAGGTACGGTTTTTGGAAGACCAAAACACCTTTATAGCATATATAAAAAGATGACGAATAAAGGCAAAACCTTTGACCAAATATACGATTTATCGGCAGTTAGAGTAATCGTGGACACAGTCAAGGATTGTTATGCCGTTTTGGGCGCTATTCATACTATTTGGAAACCTATCCCCGGTAGATTCAAAGATTATATTGCTATGCCAAAGCCCAATCTTTATCAATCTCTTCATACTACGGTTATGACGGAATACGGAGTTCCTTTTGAAATTCAAATTAGAACAAAAGCAATGCATAGAATTGCAGAATACGGAATTGCGGCGCACTGGAGATACAAAGAAAATCAAAATATTGACGCTCCTTTAAGTTTTGCAAATAAACTTGGTTGGCTAAAAGAAGAGGTTGAAGTTCAAGGTGAATTAAAAACTTCTAAAGAATTTATGGATTCACTTAAAATCGACCTATTTAGCGACGAGGTTTTCGTGTTTTCACCAAAAGGCGACGTTTTTAACCTTCCCGTTGGCTCAACGGCAGTCGACTTTGCGTACCATATTCATAGCGCAATAGGTAATAAATGTGTTGGCGCAAAAATTAATACGAAAATCGTGCCTTTATCTACCGAACTTACAAATGGTGATATTATTGAAATTATCACTTCAAACTCGGCAAAAGGTCCTAGTCGTGACTGGCTAAAATTCGTTAAAACTGCTAGCGCTAAAGCAAAGATTAGACAGTTTTTCAAGCGTGAAATGCACGAAGAGAATATTAAGCAAGGTAAAGATATGCTTGAAAAAGAGGCTAAAAGAAGGGGCTATTCTTTTGCTGATTTGTCAGTTCCTAACTGGCTTGAGATTATCATGCAAAGATATTCTTTTTCCTCAATTGACGATTTGTACGCATCTGTAGGTTACGGTGGGACGACGACGAATCAAATACTTTTAAAACTTATCGATTTTTATAAACGTGAGGTTGAATCAAAACAAATTCTTGCTCCGACTACGGTAGAGAAAAAACGTACTGCAAGCGGAGGAGTAGTAATTAAAGGCTACGACGATTTCCTCATTAGACTTTCACATTGTTGTAACCCAGTACCTGGTGATGAAATAGTTGGTTATATTTCAAGAGGAAGAGGCGTAACCGTCCACAGAAAAGATTGTCCTAACGTAAAAAATATGGAAGAGGAACGTCTTATCGAAGCAAACTGGCCTGAAATCAACGGAAATAAAGCGTTTATTGCGACCTTGCAGATTAAGACCGAAAATATTAGCGGTATACTTGCATCAGTTACTACGATTATATCAAACATGAAAGTACCTATTAACTCGGCGTCAGCGCGTGTTGATAAATCTGAAACGGGCACAATAATCATTGCCGTTGAAATTTCAAGTATACAACAACTTAACGATATAATAAATAAACTTTCCGCATTGCACGGCGTTATTGAAGTGTTTAGAGCAACAAATATTTAAAATGAAAATAATTTCTTTTGCATGCGGTCCTATTCGCGCAAAATCATATATCGTTTTTGAAGAAAATTCTTCAAGCGCGGTACTAATAGATGCGGGAGGAGAACCGGAAAAAATCTTAAATATTGCAAGCGAAAACGGCGTAAAAATCGATTACGTCCTTTTAACACACGGTCATTTTGACCACGTTGGAGCGTGCGCAAGATTACAAAAAGAAGGTGCAAAGATTTATATACACCAAGACGACGAAATACTTGTGACCACCGATAAAGGTGAGTGTGGTTTTAATATGCACGTAGAAAATTTTACTCCGGACAAACTATTGAAAGGCGGGGAATTACTCGAACTTTGCGGACTCAAAGTACACGTTCTTCATACGCCTGGACATACTCCGGGTGGGGTGTGCTATATTATCGAAAATAATATTTTTTCTGGGGATACCCTTTTTTACGGCAGTTATGGACGCACTGACCTTGGCGGTGATTTATCCCAACTAAAAGATAGTATAATTAATAAACTTTTTGCTCTTTCCGGTGATTTCGACGTCTATCCCGGTCATCAAGGAAAAACCTCTTTAATTATGGAAAAGAACCATAATCCCATTACTTATGCGTGAATTTAAAATTGTTTGCTATGAAGAAAATTTCACGAACGACCTTAACGAAACGGTACGTTCTTTTTATCCATATGCAAATACGTCAGAAGAAGGGGAGATAATCGAGTTAAAACAGTCTTTAAACGGTGATAATTTAACGAGTATACTGATTTTAAATGCAAACGTTTATACTAGAGAAGATAAAATTTTATCTGAATCACCTTTACTTATTAAGCGATATAAAAAAAGATTTTTGAAACTTCTTCTTTACAAAACCCTTTCAAATCTTTTTAGCGTTAATTTACCTTGGGGAAGTCTTACGGGAATAAGACCTACTAAGTTAGGTTACGAACTTATGGGTGAAAATGGTGGTAATATTTCTCAAAAAATGATTGAACAATTCTATCTTTCACCAGAAAAAAGCAATCTAATTGAAGACATAATTTTTGAACAAAAAGATATTTACGATAGAGATAATGATAGCGTTGATTTATACGTAAATATACCCTTTTGCGTATCTAGATGCACTTATTGTTCTTTTGTGTCTGCAATCATTGACCAAAAGAAAAAACTGATTCAACCATACGTCGAGGCTCTTTCAAAAGAACTCGTTGAGGCTCAAAAAATTATTACTGAAAACGGATACAAATTACGTTCAATTTACTGCGGAGGAGGTACGCCAACCTCTTTTTCTGCTGAAAACTTGTTTGAAATTTTTAAAAATCTTACGTTAAGAGGTAGAGAATTTACCATTGAATCAGGTAGACCTGATTCGGTTAACGAAGATAAATTTAAAGCCTTTTTTGACTTAGGAGTAGATAGAATCAGTATTAATCCGCAAACTTTTAATCCTGACGTTTTAGAGAGGATAGGAAGAAAACACTCCGTCGAAGATATTTATACCGCTTTTGACCTTGCTCGTAAATTTCCGTTCAATATAAATATGGATTTAATTGCAGACCTTCCGGGTGATACACTTGAATCCTTTCTTTCTAGCGTAGATAGGTCAATTGAACTTTCTCCCGAAAATATCACAGTACATACGCTATCAATCAAACACAGTTCGTCTATGCAATCAGAAAATTACGATAATAGGATTAATACGGATAATCTCCCATCTCAAATGGTTAGCGGTGCGCGAGAAAGGTTAAAAAACAACGATTATTTCCCGTATTACCTTTATAGACAAAAATACACTAGTGGTAATCTTGAGAATACTGGTTACGCTAAAAAAGGTAAAGCGTGCATCTATAACGTTGACGTAATGGAAGAGACCACTTCGACTATTTCTTGCGGGGCAGGAGGAATATCTAAAAAGGTAGATAAATTCACTGGAAGAATAGAAAGACAAGGTATTGTTAAAAATATTGAACAGTATATACGTGAAATTGACGAAATTATAGATAAAAAACGTAAATTTTTTACTAAAAACGTTTTACTTTAATTTATTTTTGTGTTAATATATATGAGTACGTTTTACAAGGTAGTACGGGCAGAACGGCTTACTTTGTTTAACGATTATTAATATCCACCATAGGAGGTAAAGAAAATGGATATCAAGAAAAATGAAATTATTGCTAATTTTGCAAGAACCGAAGGTGATACCGGTTCGCCCGAAGTACAGATTGCTTTGCTTACTGCAAGAATCGCAGTTTTGAACGAGCACCTCGCTTCGCACCACAAGGATTTCCACTCCCGTAGAGGTTTGCTCAAAATGGTAGGTAAGAGAAGAAATCTCCTCAACTACCTCAAAGAAACCGATATCGAAAGATATAGAGCAATTCTTGCTAAATTGGAACTCAGAAAGTAATTTAACTTGAGTGGCGGAGGGTCCGCCACTTTTGCATATTAATTTGGAGGATTTGTAATGGAAAAAACTAGAATTTTTAAGACTGAAATCGCTGGTCGTGAACTTTCCGTTGAGGTAGGCACTTATTGCGAACAGTCCAACGGTTCCTGTATCGTCCGTTGCGGTGACACCGTAGTTTTAACTAACGTAACTATGGCTGCTTCACCGAGAGAAGGTATGGACTTCTTCCCTTTGGGAGTTGATTTTGAAGAAAAAATGTATGCTGTCGGCAAAATTCCCGGCGGTTTTAAAAAGCGTGAAGGTCGTCCTAGCGACAAAGCAATTTTAACGTCAAGACTTATTGACAGACCTATCCGTCCTCTTTTCCCTAAGGGACTTTTTAACGACGTTGCAGTCGTTACTACCGCGCTTTCAGTAGATACTAACATACCTCCCGAGGTATACGCTATGATAGGTAGTTCTATCGCTCTTAGCATTTCCGATATTCCTTGGGCTGGACCTACTGGTTCTGTAATCGTAGGTATGGTTGACGGGGAGTACGTTATCAACCCCGATAGCGAACAAAGAGAAAAGAGCAAACTCCATCTTTCACTTAGCGGAACTAAAGACGCTATAATGATGGTTGAAGCAGGCGCTAATATGCTTACCGAAGAAGAAATGCTCGGCGCAATTTTATTCGGTCACGAAGAAATCAAAAAAATCGTTGCTTTCATTGAATCAATCGTTGCTGAAGTTGGTAAACCTAAACGCGAAATGAATCTTTACACGATTGACCCCGAAATCGACGCGGACGTTAGAGCATACGCATCTGACAAAATCGACTGGGTTCTCGATACTTTTGATAGAAAAGAACGTGAAGCACGCGAAGAAGAAGTAACTGCAGACGTTATGGCTTACTTTGCTGAAAAATATCCCGAAGGCAAACGCAATATCGGTGATGCTCTTTATTATCTAAAGAAAGAAAAAGTTCGTGCAAAAATAATCGACAAAGGTGTTCGTCCCGACGGTCGTACTACTACCGAAATTAGACCTATTTGGTGTCAAGCAGGTATTCTCCCTAGAGTTCACGGAAGCGGTGTATTTACTCGTGGTATGACTCAGGCGTTAACTACTGCAACTCTCGGTACTATAAGCGAAGTTCAAAAACTTGAAGGCTTAGACGACGACGTATTCAAAAGATATATGCATCACTACAATATGCCTCCCTATAGCACTGGTGAGGCTAAGGCAATGAAGAGCCCCGGTCGTCGTGAAATTGGTCACGGAGCGCTTGCAGAACGCGCGCTTGAACCCGTTCTTCCTAGCGAAGATGAATTCCCTTATGCAATTCGTACCGTTTCTGAAATTTTGAGCTCAAACGGTTCAACCTCACAAGCGAGCGTATGTGGTTCAACTCTTGCTCTTATGGATGCAGGCGTACCCATTAAAGCGCCCGTTGCAGGTATTGCTATGGGTCTTATCAAAGACGAGGCTAAAGGTAAAGTTGCTATTCTTTCCGATATTCAAGGATTAGAAGACTTCCTTGGCGATATGGACTTTAAAGTTGCAGGAACAAAAGATGGAATTACCGCTATCCAAATGGATATCAAGATTAAAGGTATTGACGAAAACATCCTTCGTACTGCTCTTGAACAGGCTCGTCAAGGTAGACTCCATATTCTTGGCAAAATGGCAGAAGTTCTTCCTGAACCCAGAAAAGAACTTTCTAAATTTGCTCCCAAGATTATATCCTTTAATATTGACCCCGACAAAATTCGTGAAGTTATCGGTTCTGGCGGAAAGGTAATCAACAAGATTATTGAAGATACCGGAGTTAAAATTGATATAAGCGACGAAGGTACTGTATTTATCGCAAGTACGGATTCCGTTCAATCAGACAAAGCAAAAGCAATTATTCTTGCTATTGCAAAAGACCCCGAACCCGGTGACGAATTCGAAGGAAAGGTAGTAAGAATACTTGATTTCGGCGCGTTCGTTGAACTTGCTCCTGGAAAAGATGGTATGATTCACATTTCTAAACTCGCTAAAGAACGTGTAGAAAAAGTTACCGACGTTGTAAACGTTGACGACGTTGTTAAAGTAAAAGTTCTTAAAGTTGACGAAAAAGGTAGAATTGACCTTAAACTCGTTAAAATAATTAGCAAAAACTAAATCAAATGCCGACTGAATAGTCGGCATTTTTATTTTGTCGCCCGAATATAATTATTCGGGTGATTTTTATGAAAAACAACAAATTGTATGCAATTATAACGAATCTAGTTATCATATCGGTATTAACTTGTGTCGGTGCAATCAGTTTTGCAGGAAAAAACACGGTTATTGAAACTGTATCTCCACCTATTTATAACGGAAATAAAGAAAACAATTCAGTTTCTTTGATGTTTAACGTTTACGGAGGAGAAGAATATTTACAAGAAATAGTGGATACACTCAATAAATACGACGCAAAAGCAACTTTTTTCGTTGGGGGAGTGTGGGCAATAAAGCACGAATCTTCTCTTTGTATGTTGAAAGATAGCGGAAATGAAATCGCAAATCACGGCTACCTTCATAGAGACCATAAAGGTTTATCTTACGAGCAAAATAAAGATGAAATAAAAACCGCTGAAAGAACAATTGAAGGTATTTGTGGAGTTAAAACGAATTTATTTGCGCCACCTTCTGGTGCTTTTTCCGAATCAACGATAAAAGCGTGTGACGAACTTGGATATAAGGTAATTATGTGGAGCAAAGACACTATCGACTGGAGAGATAAAGACGTTGATTTAATTTTTAAAAGAGCAACGCAAAAAGTATCTGCTGGTGACCTAATTTTGATGCATCCGACTAAATGTACGGCGCTTGCTTTACCACGCATTTTAGAGCATTACAATGAACTTGGCATAAAAGTTGATATTGTTAGTAGTAATATATAATATACTATTATAATTACTTTGACAATACTTTATTTTGCGTGTATAATATAAACGTATACTAAATGTAGTATTTTGGAGTTAATAATGTATAACGTAAAAACTTTTGATAACGGACTTACTCTCGTACATTACGAAATGGAATTTTTGCGTAGCACCGCAATAGGCGTATTTGTTAAAGCGGGTAGCGCGCAAGAAACGAAAAAGAATAACGGAATTGCTCATTTTACCGAGCATCTCCTCTTTAAAGGAACGAAAAAACGTACTGCATTTCAACTCGTTAGCGAAATTGAAGATATCGGCGCCATTATAAACGCTAGCACGTCAAAAGAAGTAACTAATTACTACACTAGTTCTCTTTCCGAACACGCAGAGCAGTGTATGGATATACTTTCGGACATATTTTTTAATTCAACTTTCCCAGAAGAGGAAATTGAAAAAGAAAAAGGTGTCGTTTTAGAAGAAATTGCAATGTGCGACGATACACCTGACGACGTGTGTTTCGAAATTGCATCTCTTGCTTTCTATGAAAACCATCCTTTAGGTAGACCTATTCTCGGACCTAGCGAGAACGTCAAAAATTTCACGGCAAACGATATCCGTGATTTTATGGCTGATTTTTATACTGCAGACTCTACTGTTATTGCAATTTCAGGTGGAATAAAGTTTGACGAGGCGGTTAGACTTACCGAGAAATATTTTCTAAATAATTTTACTAAAATTAAACAAAATCGAGAAGAACTTCCCGTTAATGTTCCTACTCAAAAGTATATCAACAAATTTAAGCAAATTGAGCAATCAAACGTAGTTCTTGCTTTTCCTGCCTATCCTTATTCTCACCCAAGAGAAATACCTCTTTCCGTTTTGAACGTTGCTTTAGGTAGTAGTATGAGTTCAAGACTATTCCAAAAAGTTAGAGAGGAAAACGGTTTTGCATATTCCATATACAGTTATCCAAATAACTATATGAGCGACGGTTATTTCGTTATTTACTTCGGCGCAAACAAAGAAAAGGTTAAAGACGCTCTAAAAACCGTAAAAAATGAAATTGACCTCGTAATAAAAGAAGGTATAACTGAAGTAGAACTCTCACGAGCAAAAGAGCAGTTAAAATCGGCTTTCGTTATGAGTAGAGAAAGTTCCAAAGGCGTTATGAGCGCAATGGGCAGAGGTATGTTACTCAGAGGAAAAGTCGTATCAGTTGACGACAAAATTAAAGAAATAGAAAAGGTTACCATAGAAGACCTTATAAACGTAGCAAAAGAGGTATTTGATTACTCAAAGATG
>JAZQYG010000121.1:0-1665 GCA_045633305.1 Clostridia bacterium
AAACTCTATGATATAATCGGTTATTTTACTACGTACAGCGCGAACGAGAAGCCTAATTTCCCTATCGTCTTCTTGTTCTTTAATACTATCTACCGCATCATACAACTCCCTAAACACAGAGCAAACTGCTTGTTGAAAGCGCCTGCCGTTTTTATTAAGAGTGATTTTATTCGCTGAACGGTCAAAAAGTTTAACCCCGATTTCTTCTTCCAACCTTTTAATAGAAGAAGAAACAGCAGTCGGAGGCACTATAAATTTTTCAGCTACTTTAGCGAAATTTTCACATTTTGCGCTTTCGTAAAAATATTTTAATTGTAAAAACTCCATATTATCACCTTTTAATTTGATAAATAAAGTTTACCACATATTTTATTATATGGCAACCCCAATTCATCTCATTATTTACAATGTCCTAAAAATTAAGTAACATAATACGTAGTGCGAACAAAGGAGATATACTATGAGTAAAGCAGATTTACTATTTCTTAACAACAAAGCAATGGAAGAACTTGGCGTTCTCGACATGAAGAAAGTTATGCACGACGTCGAAAGAGTTTACGTTCTCAATCATCAAGATGACGTAATCGCGCCCGGTAAATGCGTAATGCGTTGGGGAAAAACAACGGAAGATGAGAACGTGTTAGGCAGAATAAATGCTATGCCCGGTTATATCGGCGGAGAATACAAAATGGCTGGAATTAAATGGATAGGTAGTGGACCTATGAACTATAAAAAGGGGTTACCACGAGCAAGTGTAACTATTATCCTTAACGACCCTGACACCAAACTCCCCATATGTATTGCAGACGGTACGGCGGTATCAACTATGAGAACGGGTGCATCTGGTGGTATCGCAGTTAAACTTCTCGCTAAAAAGGACGCTAAAACTATGACGATATGTGGCGCGGGAGCACAAGCGCCCACACAACTCGAAGCGTCGCTTATCGCTAGACCCACCATAAACAAACTTTACGTATACGACATTATTCTTGCAAACGCTGAAAGATTTGCCTCTTTCGTTCGCGAAAAATATCCTCATATCGAAGTCATACCAACCCTCGATATAGAGTCGGCAACAAAAGATAGCGATATTATCGACTGTGTCACCCTTGCATCAGAGCCTTTCGTTAAAGGTAAATGGCTCAAAAAAGGTGCTCTTATTATGAATATGGCAGATTACGAAGTTGACAATGATTGCGTAACTAGAGCGGATAAAGTCGTTGTAGACTATTGGGAAAATATCAAACATCGTATGATAAGTACGGTTGCTCTTATGTGGAAAGACGGACTTTTCAAAGATGAACAACTGCACGCTGAACTTGGGGAAATTCTTTCTAATGAGAAAAAAGGTAGAGAAAACGACGACGAAATCATATATTTCAACGCGGTTGGCGCAGGAATACTCGATATAGCCGTGACTGCGCGTTGTTACTATACTGCAAGACGTGAAGGCAAAGGAATACTTCTTCCCTTCTGGGAATAATCTCTAAAGAAAATTAAAAAATAAATTTAAGACATAAAAAAAACGAATGCTAATCAGCATTCGTTTTTACTTACCTTACGCTTTGTACATACGTTTACGTGCAGCCTCTGCTTTTTTCTTACGTTTAACACTGGGTTTTTCGTAAGCCTCTTTACGACGAAGGTCACCGATGATGCCGTCAC
>JAZQYG010000122.1:0-5433 GCA_045633305.1 Clostridia bacterium
GTCAAGCGTAGTTTCTCCACTCAAAACGAGCACGCTATAAAATCCGTTGACTGCTCCAAACTTAATATCGGTATAAAGCCTATCCCCGAACATTACCACTTGTTTGCCCGATTTTCCGTATCGTCTTTCAATTTCTTTTGCCATTACGGAAAAAGGTTTTCCGCAATCAACGTCGGGTTTTCTTCCCGTTGACTTTTCAATAAGTGCGATAAAACTACCTATATCAGGAAGATAAAAATCTTTTGCGGGACAATTTATATCGCTATGCGTTGCAACGAAAAGAAGTCCTTTATGCAAAAAACCTGCAAGTTTAACCAGTTTTTCGTAAGTTAAAGATTTGTCGTAAGTTAGAAGAACTATATCGGGATTATCCTCGTCGAGAATTATTCCGCTTGCAATAAGTTCTTCTTCAAGTTCAGGGGTACAAACAGCGTAAACTTTTTTGCCCTTGTGCTCCGAATTTAAATAGTCAGCCGCCGCCATACCGGACGTGTAAACGTCATCCCCTTCTTTGTATACGCCTACGCCTTTTAATTTTTCAACGTACTTATCTTTACTCGTTGAAGAATTATTAGTTAAATAAACGATTTTTTTACCACTTTTCCTTGCTTTATCGAGAGTTTTATCCACCTCTCCTATAAGTTTACCTTCAAGATAGACGGTTCCGTCAAGGTCAAGAAGAAAAAGTTCGGCGTCATTTACTACGGTTTTTATATCACTCATCAAAATAGACTCCTGGATGCAACGAGGTTAACTCCCTCGCCGTCTACGTTTTCCACGATTATATCACCCAGTTTAACTTTTGTAAATACTTTTACGGACTTTATCTTATCAATAATTTCAAACATCACGTCTTTTTTGACTGCACCGTCTGTTCTAACTGGGAGCATTTCGTCTTGTCCGTCTACTTTTACCGTGCTAGTGATAACTCTTCTAGGACAAAGCATTTCGTTTTTAGCAAACTCCGCCCCCTTTTCACAAGTATTACCAAGACAAGATATTATCTCTCCGTTTTCTATTTCGACTTTTACCGAACATCCTTTAGGACAAACGGTACAAACAGTTTCTTTTATCATATTACCTCCACGGAAAGGGTGTCACCCTCTTTCAAATCTTTTGCAACGAAAGGAATATATTCCATTTCACCGGGCGCAACTCTATCTTTTTTTATTTCTCTAACGAGTTTGTCGTTAACCCAAAGTCTTACGACGGCGTTCGTTTGTTCTCTGCGTACACGAAAATAAATTTTGAAAGGTCTCTCGTCCGTAACATCAATACGCTGGGGAAGAGTATACGATACGCCATCGCAAGGCTTGGTGGTGGCAAAAACTTTATTTTTATTACCGTTTAAAACGTATTCAGAGGCAAATTTACCCGCAGTTTCGCCTTCTTCGGAAACGAAATCCACGAGGTCGTGTACGTGCAAAACGTTACCGCACGAAAATACGCCCTTCATTTCTGTTTCTCTGAACTGGTCAACCGTTGCGCCTTTGGTGTTAGGAGAAAGGGGTATGCCTGCTTGTTTTGTGAGTTCGTTCTCGGGAATTAAACCTACCGAAAAAAGCACGCAATCACAATCTATTTCAAACTCCGTGCCGGCAATAGGTTTTTTGTTTTGGTCAACTTTTGCTATTTTTACTCCCTCTACTCTATCTTTACCTTTTATTTCAGTTACGGTGTGAGATAAGTAAAGAGGAATATCAAAGTCTTCCAAACATTGAATTATGTTTCGTCTAAGTCCGCTCGAAAACTCCATTATTTCACAAACCGCTTCGACTTTAGTTCCCTCCAAAGTCAAACGTCTTGCCATAATTAGTCCTATATCACCCGAACCGACTATAACTGCCTTTTTGCCTATGCTGTAACCTTTCATATTGATGTATCTTTGAGCAGTACCTGCCGAAAAAACACCGCTAGGACGCTCGCCACTAATAGTGAGCGCGCCACGAGAGCGTTCACGAGAACCCATAGCAAGAATTATTGCACCGCAAGCAACGTCGAATACGCCTTCTTTTTTATTCATAGCGGTAATTAAACCCTCGCTAAAAGAAAGTACGGTCGTTTCAGTAAAAATTTCAATAGGAAGTTCTTTTACTTTTTCATAAAACTTTTCACTGTACTCTGGACCGGTGAGGTTTTCCTTGAATCGCGTTAGACCGAATCCGTTATGAATACACTGACCTAACACACCGCCAAGACGAGGTTCTCTCTCGAATATAGCAACTTTTTTTGCTCCGTTTTGATATGCAGATACCGCTGCCGCCATACCAGCAGGGCCACCGCCTATGATTCCGATATCGAATTTAATCATTGTTCTTCTCCAAAATATAAGAATTTCCGCCTTTCTTGGTTACTTCGTACTCACTAACGCCAAGCGAAGTTTTCAAAAGTTCCAAAATTCTACCTTGACAAAAACCGCCTTGACATCTACCCATACCCGCTCTAACTCTTCTCTTTACGCCGTCGACGGTGACAGCCTTTGGATTTCTAGTGAGCGCATCCTCTATTTCACCCAAAGAAATAGTTTCGCAACGACACACTATCTCTCCGTAGGAAGGATTTTTGCGGATAAGAGCGTTTCTCTGTTCACGTGAAAGATTTTTTGCCGAATACGGCGCTCTTATAGGATTAAAATCACTCTTCAATTTAGCGTTAAACTCTTTTGCTACAAATTCCGCAACGTATTCGCCTATTGCAGGAGAGGCGGTAAGTCCCGGTGATTCAATACCGCTTACGTTAAACAAATTGTCCGCTTTTTTACTCTTTTCAATAATAAAATCTCCTACGCTCGACACACTACGAAGTCCAGAAAAAGAAGTGATAGTATTTGTAAAATCAAGGGTAGGAAAGAGCAAACGCGCTTTTTGCATAACGTCACTAAGTCCCGCGTGAGTAGTCGAGGTATCGCCTTTTTCCGTGAACTCGGCGTTTGGACCGACAATCAAATTGCCGTCTGCCGTTTGCGATACCAAAACTCCTTTTCCTTTTTCTGTGGGACAAGTAAAAATGGTGTAAGGAGTAATGTCCGCAACGCTTTTATCCAAAAGGTAGTACTCACCTTTTCTCGCTTTTATCGAAAGGGAATCGTCCCCAAAAAGTTTGGCAACCTCATCTGAAAACAAACCGCTTGCGTTTACTACGTATTTTGCTTGCACTTGTTTGTCGCTATCTGAAATCAAATTATAAAATCCGTTTTGTTTTTCTACTTTTACTAGTTTAAACTCACGGAAAAGTTCGCCACCGTTATCCATAGCGTTACCAACCGCGGAAAAAGCCAAAGAATACGGGCAAACTATAGCCGAAGTTTTAGCGTAAAGCGCGCAAGTTGCGGTTTTGGATATGTCTGGAAGGTAGGAAAGCAAATCCTCTTTACCTATAACTTCTAAACCTTCGACTCCATTAGTTTCTCCACGCTGTTTTAAGTTTTCAAGAGTAATTTTATCCTCATCTGAAAAACCTACTACGAAAGCGCCGTTCCTCTTGAACTCAACGCCAAGTTCTGCGCACACTTTTTCCATCATACGCGCGCCTTTTACGTTAAATTCCGCCTTTTTAGAACCTTCTTTCGCATCAAAACCGGCATGAACGATTCCGCTATTTGCTTGGCTTGCGCCCATAGCAATATCGGCTTCTTTTTCTATAAGACAAACCTTCAAATCGTATCTGGTTAACTGTCTGAAAATTTGTCCGCCGACAACTCCTCCACCTACTACTGCAACGTCAAACATTTTTCACCTCTTAATTAGGTTCTATTACAACGATAATAATATTCTAGGTAATAGAACTGAAAATAAAAAAGAGTCCCAAAAACAGAGGACAATCCTCTATTTTTGCGACTCCAAATCTCCGCAATCAAATATTTAATTACCTTATTAATATAGCATTTTGTTTTAACTATGTCAAACGAATGATGGATTAACTGAAAAATTTATCGTTATACACAACCGAAGGATTTTTCGGAGCTTTTAATTTTGCAAGATAATGGTAATGTTTAGCCTCGTCAATGCGATTTTGACTGTATAAAATCTTAGTCAAATTCAAGCACGGAATCAAAACTGAATAGTTTTCGTCTATAAACGCTCCGCTTTTGATATCTACTACTGCGTTCAACGCTCCTTTGTACCAAAATTCCGCTTTTTTGTAAGAATACAAGTTTTCGTAAATTTCCCCAAGTCTACAACAAGTCTCCGCGCTTGCCCCACATTTCATAACGGCGTAAAACAAAACGTCGAGAGCGTAATCGTAACCGCCTTTTTTAATATAGCAATCAGCCAGCACGTGACAAGCGCCAAGTACGTCGTGAGGAGCGCAATCTTCTAACTTTAAGAACTTTTTAAGTTCTTTTATACATTTTTGGTAATAACCGTTGTAATATAGTTCTCTTGCGTAATAATACCTTTCTCTAGAGGAAAGAGAGTGACCTTGTTTCAAATATTTACGGTAGATATTGAGGTTTCGCTTTGGATTAGAAATTCCTATCTTATGATGCTCGATAGCAATATCTTTGTATTCGATTTTTCCATGCGGAGTAATTGCCTCGTGCACGAATCCCTTCCAAATAAAAGTGCCGTCGTTTTTCAAGATTCTCTCTCTAAAATATGAAAAGGTAGAATTGCCCTCTTTATCAAAAGCAATATCGTAGCGTAGCATATAAACGTCTGCGCTCATTTGCTTTTTTAAATCAATTATCGCGTTTGCGCTTTTTTCGCTTATAACGTCGTCCGCATCAAGCCAAATAATATAATCTCCCGTTGCTTTGGAAAAAGAATAATTTCTTGCTTTTGAAAAGTCGTCGCACCAACTAAAAAAGTATATCGAATCTGTATATCTTTTTGCAATATCAACTGTACTATCGCTTGAACCGGTATCAACTATTATTATCTCATCAACAAATCTCTTTGCGCCCTCCAAACACCTTGCAAGAGTTTTCTCCTCGTTTTTTACAATCATACATAAACTTAATCGCATAAAAAAAATCCCCTTGCTATAATATGCAAGGGGACGAGAAGAATTTCTTCTTATTTGTGAGAATCGATATAATTAACGATATCACCGATAGTCTTAAGATTAACTGCCTCTTCTTCGGGAATAGAAAGACCGAACTCATCATCAAAAGAACTGATGAGAATATAAATATCAAGAGAATCAGCCTGCAAATCGTTAACGATGTCGGACTCCATAGTAATAGTCTCTTCACCTATTCCGAGTTGGTCGGCAAAAAGTTTGCGTACTTTTTCGAAAGTCATAAAGCACCTCCATGAATTATTGAGTTAATTATACTCCAAAGAATAAACCTTGTCAACAATTTTGACAGGTGTCTAAGTTTTAGTTTGCAAAATCGATATATGCACGCTTGTACATATTTATATAGATGAATTATATAATACTTTTATATATTTATATACACTTAATAGTCTCGCTAAGACTATTTAT
>JAZQYG010000123.1:0-2239 GCA_045633305.1 Clostridia bacterium
ACGGGTGGAAACGCCCAAATTGAAGAAAAAGAAAGAAAACACTACGTTTTCTCAAATAAGTAAATAAAAAAGCGGAGATAATATTATGAAAACAACGTTAACTAAAAACCCAAAAGTAAAACCTGACTTTAACTCTCTTGGATTCGGAAAATATTTTTCCGACCATATGATAGTAATGGATTATGACAACGGCAAATGGGGAGAACCCGAAATCGTACCTTACGGCGCGTTTGACCTTTCTCCTGCAACCACTTGTTTGCATTACGCTCAAGGAATATTCGAAGGATGCAAAGCGTACAAAACCGCAGAAGGCAAAATCACTCTTTTCCGTCCTGACGAAAACTTTAAGCGTATGAACAAGAGCGCAGAAAGACTTTGTATGCCTACCTTTGACGGCGAAAAGATGCTCGAAGCGCTCAAAGAAATTCTCGTTATTGAAAAAGACTGGATTCCTACCGCTCCCGGTACTGCGCTTTACGTACGTCCTACTATGATAGGAACGGACCCCGCGCTTGGAGTTCACGCAAGTCACAAATATAAATTCTTTATAATTCTTTCACCCGTAGGCGCGTACTATGCTAACGGACTCACTCCTACCAAGATTTATATTGAAGACGTATACGTAAGGGCTGCAATCGGCGGAACGGGCGAGGCTAAATGTATGGGCAACTATGCTGCAAGTTTGATGGCTGGCGAAGAGGCTAACAAAAAAGGTTTCGACCAAGTTTTATGGCTTGACGCTGCTGAAAGAAAATACGCAGAAGAAGTTGGTTCTATGAATATATTCTTCGTAATCGACGGAGTAGTAGTAACTCCTGCGCTTAACGGAAGTATTCTCCCCGGTATTACTAGAAAGAGTTCTATCGAAGTTCTTCGTGATATGGGCTACAAGGTAGAAGAGAGAAAGGTCAGTGTAGACGAGATTATGAAGGCGTACGACGAAGGCAAACTTAACGAGTGTTTCGGTACTGGAACGGCGGCGGTTATTTCTCCCGTAGGTCAACTTACCTACAAAGGAAAAGATATGATAATTAACGACGGCAAAATGGGTGAAATTACCGAAAAACTTTATGATAAAATGACTGGTATTCAGACTGGTAGATACGAAGACAAATTCGGTTGGGTTATTAAAGTTAATTAAGGAAAGACTATTTTGGAAGACAAGGCAAAGAAAGGATTTTTATATAGCGATTTTTATCTTGTATTGCTAGTTACGTGCGTATTTTTATGCTGGCAATTACATCTTGATATCGTAGGTATGAGTTTACTCGTGTGTATATTTAGCGCTATAATGTGCTTTTCGCGAGACGCAACTCCAGTAATTCCTATTGCTATCGGATTTATGCTAGTAATAAGCAAAAACCACGGGGCGGAATTCGTTGTGGAAAATATCCCCGTGATATTCGTATTAGTTATAATGGTTGCTGGTTCTATTGCCGTGTTTTTATATAGAAATAAGATTAAATTCACGTTAGGGAAACAATTTTGGGGCTTGTTTTTAATGGCTGTTGCGTTGTGCTTAGGCGGTGTGCTTTACGACGTTAACTTAACGCTAAAAAGTTTACCAAGCGTTTTGTCTATAGTAGGTTGTATGCTTGGGGCGTATCTTGTGTTCAATAATATTATCAAACACGACGCTAGATATTTTGCCAAGATTATGTTATATACGGGACTTCTTCTCTCGCTGCAAACTTTTTCTTTTTATTTTAATAGTGAGTACACTTTAAGCGTACTATTGAGGAACAAAATGCTAAAGGTCGGTTGGGGAGTGTCAAATAGTATAGGTTCGCTTTTGCTTTTGACTATACCTATGACTCTTTACCTTGTAATGAAAACAAAAATCCCCGTATTTTACGTGATTATGTTTTTCGTGCAGTGCGTAACGCTTATGTTAACTCTATCTAGAGGGGCAATATTGATGGGGATAGTAGGGATTCCTATTGCTCTCATATTTGCTTGCGTTGATGCGAAAAGCAAAAAAACTGTTTTCAGTATGGTGATATTTTTCCTAATTATAGGCGTTGCTATTGTTTTGATTGAATTTAAAGATAGCCTAAACGTTTTGATTAGTAAAATTATGAGAAGTTCAGACAGTGGAAGGTTTGACTTATATAAAGAAGGCGTTTACGACTTTTTAAAGAGCCCCATATTTGGACTGTCAATGTATGGACGTGAGGCGTACGATTACGCAAGTAATATATTTGACGTTCACTGGTATCACTGTACGGCAGTGCAATAT
>JAZQYG010000124.1:0-1502 GCA_045633305.1 Clostridia bacterium
GACCTTAAAAAATTGAGAGAGTTTATTCTACATAATAGCGACGTAAAGACTCAATCAACGTATCGAATCATAGAAAAATTTAGACAAGCAAACGGAATAACAACGTAGAAAGCTTGCAAGCAAATAGGTTTGTCCACTGTGCTAAAATTTGGGGAATAAGTTAGTTTTGAGAAGCAGGTAAAGAGAATTGCCAAAATCGACCGATTTTTGCCATATCCGACTTTTCTTGAACAATCGGGAAACCCGATTTTCGCTTCACTACGTAAACTCCCCTACTATTTTTAGCGACAAAAAAATTCTTTTAAAATGTTTTCAAATTTTTTCGTAAAAGTGCTTGACTTTCCCTCTCGGATATGATAATCGTGTTAATACGAGAAACGCTTGGAGGTAAGAAAGTTTATGAAAGGCTTAACAGTTGAAGAAGTAATTGAATATCAACGCACTCATCCGCACAAAAAACAAGTTTACGGCAAATGGGGAAACTTAAAATACCAATACTTAAAAGATATTGGTGTGGATTGGACGATTGTAGACTTGCCTACCCTACTTCACGCCACCGATAAAGCTGCAAACGAGCTTTACGACGTTATGTATGAAAAACTTTCTAAGCAGGAACGCTTTCAAAGAACGGGCGACTACATAAAAGACGTTCAACTTGAAAATGAGAAAAAGCGTTTGATTGAAGAGGAAATCTTAAACGAAATCATTTACGTATATTAAGGAGAAAATATTATGGAAAGAAAAGAAGATACACCTATTAGAGTTTCAAGAAGAAAGTACGAAGAAGTTCATAGAGAAAAAAGACATCAACAAAATAAAGTTTGGGGTACGAGCATCCCAAGAAAAGACGCCGACGCTATCGACGACTTTTTGAAAACCCACTTTATGTCTAAGGTGGACTTGATTATGGCAGGCTTTAAGGCTCTGCAAGAACAAGTTAAAAGCTCGAAGTAGAGAAAACTGCTTTGAACAAACCACGTATATTCACCGGCGCGATAGAAAAATATGAGATAAGCGATGAATGAAATAGGAATAACGTGATTTGTGGTACAAATTTGACCACTGTTTTTGGAACGAAAGGTTCGTACGCGGGGTTACGGCAAGAGAGCTTAGAGAGAAAGGAAGAAATAGCACGTAACGAAGAAATCGGAGATAACCCGCCGTCTCCAACTTAAACGGAGGTTAATATATTGCTTAGAAGCATTAAACAAGCACTCGATATAATTAAAACGCAAGACAAGGACACGGCTATCACTATGCACTGCATACGTTCGTGGGTAAACGAAAACAAAATTCGTTCGCTACGTTCGGGCAAGAAAATTTTGATTGACGTTGAAAGTCTGCTTGACTATATCAACAATATAAATTAAGGAGGTAAACTATGGCTTATTTTAATATAACGACCAATAAAAAAGGCGTTCTCACTGCTAAAATCCAAGCCTACGGCGTAGATTTAGAAACGATGAAACGCAAAGTTCGTTATAAACGCATCACGAACGACG
>JAZQYG010000125.1:0-5606 GCA_045633305.1 Clostridia bacterium
TCAATAGGAAAACAAACGCTCGATATCGTTCGCAAAAACCCCGACAAATTTAAAGTTAAGGGATTAGTTGCGCATAGCGATTACGATTCAATTATTTGTCAGGCAAATGAATTTGGAGCGGAATTTGTTGGCTTAACTGATGATAATTCTTGTCAAAAGTTAAAAAATTCTGGATACAAAGGTGAAGTTTTGTCCTCTCGAAGCGCTTTGCTTGATGCCGTTACCAGTGATATTGACGTTTTGGTGGTTGCTTGTAGCGGAATTAACGGGTTATTGCCTACCCTTAAAGCGTTGAAACTTGGAGTTGACGTTGCTCTTGCAAATAAGGAAACTCTCGTCGTTGGCGGAGAATTAGTTCGTGAGGCTTTAAACAAATCTAAAGCAAAACTTTTTCCCGTAGATAGCGAGCATTCTGCAATTTGGCAAAGCATAAATTCTAATAGAAAAGAAGACGTATCAAGGATAATAATTACTGCGAGCGGTGGTGCCTTTCGTAATTTAAGTTGTGACGAATTAAAAAACGTTACGGCAAAAGAGGCTCTTTGTCACCCAAACTGGAATATGGGACGAAAAATTACGGTTGATTGCGCTACGCTTATGAACAAAGGTCTTGAAATTATTGAAGGCGCGTTTTTGTTTGACGTAAGTCCAGAAAGAATAGTACCCGTAATACATCCCGAAAGTATAATTCACTCAATGGTTGAATATAATGATGGTGCGATAATGGCTCAAATGGGAACACCTTCTATGCTCGTACCTATTTCGTATGCATTGACCTATCCTGAAAGACTAGAAACGGGTGTAAAAAGGGTTGATTTCGTTAAACTCGGTTCGCTTAATTTTTATGAGCCAGATAGAAAACGTTTTCCTTGCCTTGCAATTGCGGAAGATGTTGCAAAGCGTGGCGCGATAGCGCGTACCGTAATGAACTCTGCAAACGACGTTGCAGTAGAACTTTTTCTTAAAAATCGCATAACTTTTATGCAGATACCAGATATAATCAAAGGTCAACTTGATTCTTTTTGCGAGTCGTTTGATAGTGATTTAGATGGAATTTTGAATTGTGACGCGTTTATTCGCGAACAAACTTTAAAATCGTTTAAGGAGTAAGATGGAGACAGTTTTACAAACAATAGGCGGAATAATCCTTGCTTTGTTGGCACTAATGTTTATGGTCGTTGTTCACGAGGCAGGTCACTATACGGTTGGAAAACTTTTTAAATTCAAAATTAACGAATTTTCTATAGGCTTTGGCAAGGCTATTTTTAAGCGCAAAATGAAAAGCGGAGAGGATTTTTCTATTAGAGTAATTCCTTTCGGCGGATATTGCGCTTTTGAAGGGGAGGACGAAGATAATTCCGACCCGAGAGCGTTTAATAATCAAAAACCTTGGAAAAGGCTTTTAGTTTTGGCCTCTGGCGCGATTTTTAATTTAATATCGGCGATATTGATAATTTCTTTGACTTTTACCTTTTACGGAGATATTCTTCCTTGCGCGTCCGTAAATAGCGCGTACGTACAAGAAAATTCCGCTTTCAAAGAAGGAGATATTATCCTATCAATAGACGACACGAATTTTTCTTTTTTTAGTAGTGAATTTTCTCATACCTTTTCACGCGGAGAACACGTAGCAGTAGTTAGAAGACTAGGCGAAAACGGAAAAAGATACGAAGAAAAAGTAACTTTTACAGGCGAAGATTATTCTTTTATCGAAAAATCTAGTTTGGAGTTGTACGCATATTATCTAAATAAAGACGGAATAGTTGTAAAAGGCTTTGAAAATTATGAATTCGGCGAAGAATTTTCCAAGGTTTCAGATGCTGAACTCAAACAAAATTATGATGCCGTTAGCGAATTGATAGAAAGGGGAAATTGCGTTCAATATAGATTTTATAGAGTAAAATTCGGCTTTTTCTCCGCAGTAGGTAGAGGTTTTGTTTCTGCTTTTCGTATGGTAGGACTAATATTTACTACCTTTATAGGTTTGTTTACGGGAGGAACGCCGGTTTCGGATTTAGGCGGACCTATTACGATAATATCAATGCTCGGTGAGTCCGCGGTTATTAATCCCGCATCCTTGATGTATTTCGTTTGTTTAATTTCGGCAAATCTTGCCGTGTTTAATTTACTACCTATACCATCGCTAGACGGTTCAAGGATGCTATTCGTTGCTATAGAGTGGGTAAGAGGTAAACCTATAAGTAGAAACGTAGAAGGAATTGTCCATTTTGTGGGATTGATATTTATTTTCGGTTTTGCTATAATGGTAGACGTATTGAGGTTATTCAGATGACGAAACGTATCAAAATAGGCAATATTTATATAGGCGCAGGGGAGAGAATTGCAGTTCAATCAATGACGAATACTCCAACCGAAGATGCAGAAAAAACTATTGCTCAAATAAAAAGATTAGAAGACGCGGGCTGTGATATAGCAAGAGTTACAGTTAATACGCTCTCTAGCGCGAGAAACGTCAAGAAAATAATGGACGGGGTAAATATTCCCGTCGTTGCCGATATTCATTTTGATTATAAACTTGCTTTGATTGCAATGGAAAACGGCATTTCTAAATTGAGGTTTAATCCCGGCAATATCGGAGACGACAAAAACGTTGCCTTGATTGCAGATTGCGCAAAAGCAAACGGTGTTCCTATACGAGTTGGCGTTAACGGTGGCTCTCTTGATGAAGATATTCGTCAAAAGTATGGAAGAGGGGCAAAGGCTTTAGTTGAAAGCGCGCTTAAACACGTGAGACTTCTCGAACAAAACGGTTTTTACGATACTGTTATATCTGTTAAGGCGTCCACACCCAAAATAACCGTTGACGCGTATAGATTACTCTCTGAAATTTGTGATTATCCTTTACATATAGGCGTAACCGAGGCAGGCTCGGGAGAAGAAGGAATATATAAGAGCGTTTCCGCGCTCGGTAGTTTGCTCCTTGACGGAATAGGTGATACGATAAGAGTATCTTTGACTGGTGACCCAGTAAAAGAAATTGAGGTTGCTAAAAAATTATTAAGAGCGGTAGGCGTTGATAAAAATTACGTTGAAATAGTTTCTTGTCCTACTTGCGGTAGATGTTCTTTAAATTTAGAAAAGATAGTAGAAGAAATAAAAGACAGAACTAAAAATATTCAAACCCCTCTAAAAATTGCCGTTATGGGGTGCGTTGTAAACGGACTTGGCGAGGCAGGAGATAGCGATTTTGGTATTGCTGGTGGAGTGGACAAGTCTGCTTTATTCGTCAAAGGAAAAATAGTTAAAACTATTCCAAACGATACAATCATAGACGAACTTATGAGTTTATGTGGAGAATTTACAAATGACAGATAGGATAGTCACTTACATAATAGAGGAGCTGGGTGAAGGATTTGAACGCCTACGTATTTCGGAGTGCGAACTTTTGCTTAGAACTAAAAAATTAAAATTCGATTTTATCATGCCTTGCGAGGAGTTTGATACTTATTATAATAATGATTCGCAAGAAAAAATTGCAACCGTATTAAAAAAATATTGCGGGGACGGATTTGATATATCTTTTAACGTGAAAAAGACGTATAGCGACGTTCACGTGGTTAGAAACACTATATATAATTTTCTTTCCGAAAAACATCAAATTGCGGCAGTTGAATTGACTTCCAAAAATTTTTATATAGAAGGCGCAACGCCCGAATATAATATCGAAATACATTTACCTTCGCATCTATATACTTATTTATCTAATGGAAGTTTCAAAGACGATATAATTTCTTTATTGAATAGAACGTATTGTGATGATTTTGAGTTAAATTTAATTGAAGATAAGTCTTTAAATACTGCTTCTTCTCTCGAAATAGTTGAAAATTCGGAAAAAATTTATTCGCCCAAAACTGTTGGAATTAATAAACTTGGACGAGTATTACTTGGAAATGAAATTAATAGAAAACCTCAAAGAATTGCGGACGTAAAAGGAGACAAAGAGAGAGTAACTCTTTGTGGCGGGGTATCAATGTTTCAGAAAAAAACCTCCAAAGCGGGTAAACTTTATTACAAGTTTATTCTCACGGACCCTACTGATAAAATTGAAGTTTTGTATTTTCCTAGAGGAAAAACGCCCGAGCAGTTTGAAACTACCTTTAACGTAAAAGAAGTTTTAATTCAGGGTGATTTATCGGTAAGTGAATATGGCAAATCCGTATTTTTGCGTGACGCTATGCTTTGTGAAATAGACTGGAATAGCGTAGAAGGAATAACGTTCAAAGAAATTCCAAAATTTTATAAATTCGTCGAGCCTACTCCTTGTGAAAGTTCTGAACAAGAAAGTATATTCAAGTCGGACGATTTACCTGAGTTTATGAAGAATAAAAAGTTTATCGTATTTGACTTTGAGACGACGGGGACTAATACTTCTACTTGCAAAGTTATTGAAGTTGCCGCTATTAAGGTTATCGATGGAAAATGGGTAGAGCAATTTACCTCGTTTACGAGTCCAGGGGAGAAATTAGACCCTGAAATAATTAAACTAACTTCAATAACCGACGCAGACCTTGAAGGTAAGCCTTCGTTTGAGGAGATTTTGCCCGATTTTCTCAAGTTTTGCGAAGACGGAATTATGGTTGCACATAACCGTGACTACGACGTCACTATTCTTTCGAGATATGCTCGTGATAACGGATACAAATTTTTTAATGAAAGTTTTTGTACGTTAGAAACGTCGAGAAAATATTTGACCATGAACAAAAGTCACAAATTAAAAGACGTTGCCGCTTATTACGGAGTTGTCAATAAGCATGAACATAGAGCAATCGGCGACGTTGAGGTAACGGCAAAAGTTTTCAAAGAACTTGCGCGGTTTTTGAGTTAATTTATTAAAAACGCTTGCAATATGTTTATATTTTTGATAAACTGTTAAAGATGATACTTGAGTTTGCTTAAGAGTGGGTTTTCCCGCTCTTAACTTTTTATAAGGAGGCAATAGTGACGGAACTCGAAAACAAAGTATTCTTATTGCTTGAACCGATTGCAGTCAGCGTTGGATACGAACTGGTTGACGTTACTTTCAAAAAAGAGTACGGAACGGATACTCTAACCGTCTTTATTTGGAAGAAAGGTGGTATATCGCTCAACGATTGCGAGGTGGTCCATGCAAAAGTAGACGAGGCACTAGAAGAATTTGATTTTACAAATGGTAAAGCCTATAATCTTAACGTTTCTTCTCCCGGTCTTGATAGACCTATCGTTACACAAAGAGATTACGAAAGAAACGTAGACGAAGAGATTGAGGTTTTTTATAAAAATCCTGTTAGTGGGAAGAAGAAAATTTCAGGTTTACTCAAAGAGGTTAGCGATAACCAAATAACGTTAGTTACGGAAAAAGGCGACGTAGTCGTAAATAAAGAAATAATTGCAACGGCAAGACCGCTGATAAAATTTTAGGAGGATAAAATGCAAAACAAAGAGTTTTTCCTTGCTTTAGAGGAATTAGAGAAAGAAAAGAAGATAAGTAAGGAAGTTTTAACTGAAGCGATTGAAGCAGGACTCGTTTCTGCTTACAAAAAACAATATGGTGAAAGTAGAGGCGTTACCGTTAAACTTAACCCTAACACCAACGGTATAAAAGTTAT
>JAZQYG010000126.1:0-6439 GCA_045633305.1 Clostridia bacterium
CTTGGCGCGGCGGGCTCGTGTATCGCTATGGGTTGGCTTTTAGATAAGAAAATCACGCTTAACCCTATCAATACCCTTAAAACGCTAAAGGGCGAAGGCTTGTCCCTTGGCAAAATTGAGAAGTTTTACGTAGTTATGCTCAAATACGTAACGCCACTACTTATTATCTTTATGGATATTATGGGAATAATCACTCACGTTAGTAAAAATTCTCAATACTGGTTTATAATTGCGTGTTCCGCTTTGCTTATAGGCGCATCCGCTCTTATATATTTCCTTTTCCTCAAAAAATCGGATACCGGCTCAAACGCAGACGAACAAATTTAGTTTTCACTGCACAATATAGTCAAAATACAGTAGGCGCGCAAAAATATATCGTTTATTTTTGCGCCCTCTTTTTTTGCCCGTTCCACCGAATCTACTAATAACTGCGCCACCTTCAAATAAGCGTTTTCATACCTTCTAAGTTGAATAAAACTCTCGTCCGCTGGTGGAGAAGGAAGCTGGAGTGCGTTTTGTCCGAGCATATATCTTACAATCTCTCCTTTTTGCCCGCCAAGCCTTGCAACGAGCCTTGTAAGTTTATCGTTATAAGTTGCAATTTCTTGTAAAAACGGCGTGTAATCTTTTTCATTTTCGCGTAGTTTAAAGGGCGCGCGTCCTTCTATCGCGCGAGATAGAGCGCCGTGCACTCCATTATCAAAAGCCTCCTCGTACGCATTTGACAAAATTTCATAAGTTCTATCATCAAAAATTTCCATTTTTCCCTCTTTTCGTCTTTTTTTGTGAGTTTTGAACACGTTTTGTTCTTTTTATCAAAACGTTTGTAAAAAATAAAAATTTGTGTTATCATAATATTTGTATTTATAAAGGTGGTAAAATATGAATCACGAAAGAATTTTAGGTATAAAAAGAATAGTCGAAGAAAAAGGTAAAATCACTCTTGCAGAACTTGCAAGAAAATATCCTAACGTATCAACTATGACTTTGAGACGAGACCTCCAAGCATTAGAGGACGACGGGACTCTCATCAAAGTTAGAGGGGGCGCAGTTTCGGTAAAAGAACTCAATAAAAACGTGGACGATATGTACGCTCGTAGAGCGGTATCCAACACCGAACTCAAAAAGGAACTTGCAGAAAAAGCAATCGCATACGCCGAGCGCGGACACTCTATCTTTATCGATAGCGGTTCTACGATGCTCTTCTTTGCAAAAGAACTCCCCGACGTAAACTATTACGTCACCACTAACGGACTCAATATCGCCCTTGAACTCGCGCATAAATCTATGCCCGTAGTTAATATGATAGGAGGAGTTATAAGCAAAACTAATCTATCGGCAAGCGGTAGTTTATCACAAATCTTTCTTGATAACGTCAACGTAGATATTGCATTTATGGCGTGTAGCGGATTTTCTCTTGAAAGTGGATTTATGTGTGGACATATGAGTGAGAACGAGTTTAAATCCAACGTAATTAAAAAGGCGCGCAAACGCGTTATGCTTATGGACACTACTAAAATTTACCGCAGTATGCCCTTCACTTTTGCTAATCTCCAAGATATAGACGTACTCGTCACTGACTCATCTTTAAGTGAAAACATCAAAAATGAAATACGAAAACGCAACGAGAAAATTATTATCGTTTAATCAACCAACAAAAAGGCTTTGCAACTGCAAAGCCTTTTTTAAATGGTACTCTCTTTTTAATTACTATAAATTCTACCTACCGCTACGCTAACGTCGTCAATCGCGCCACGAGCGGTTGCTCTTTTTTTGATAAAGTTTGCCATTTCTTGAGGATTAGGAGTTTTGAGAGAAGATATAAAATGGGTTAATTCCTCTACTCCTATGCTATCGGTTACACCGTCTGACACTAGTATTATCATATCTCCCCGTTGAATCTCTTTATTGATTATAGTGGGCGTAATTTCTTGGATAACACCCATAGGTAGAGCCTCGCCTTCTAATACCTCTACTCTTTCTCCTCTTTTTAAAAAAGAAGGACACGCGCCCAGTTTTATAAAATCACAACTACCACTCTTCATATCGCAAACGCACATATCGAGAGTATTGTAGCACTCCTCTCCCGTAAAGGTTAACGTTTTATTCACGAGACTCACGACTCTTTCATGAGTAAATCCCGCCTTATAAAAGTTTTCAATAAGAGAGACCGCTTTTGCGCTTACCCTCTCCGCTTTTTCTCCACTACCCATACCGTCTGCCACTGCAAGTACGTATCTTGATTTGTCGGGTTTAAATATAAGTCTACTATCTCCACTCAACTTTTCACCCTCTTTTGTGGAGTTTGCCTCGCCAAGCGCCATTTCTAAATCCGTTCGCTCTTCCAAGACTACTACGTCGAAACCTTTGTAATCGGGAATAGAATCAATAGATGCTTTCATTTTCTTTTTCAAAACTTTTGACGCGACTTTTTCTATCACTTTTATTTGCTCTGCACCCTCTTTTGCAAAAACAAGCACCTTACCTATTCCCCACTCTATAACGACTTCACTACACACGACGTTTTTGTATGCAAGTTCATCAAGTAGTTCTCTTTCTTTTTTTAAATCAAAACCAACGGGGGTACGTATATCGGTTGCAAGAGTGCCTAAAAGTTCTCCAACGGAAAAAAACTGTTCGCTAACTAGTCTTTTGCCCGCGTTCATATAACTTTTTTCTTTTGCTAAATTTATGAGTTTTTCTTTTTCAAGGTTGACTAGCGGAATCAACTGACCGACCTTTATACAACTACCCGTAAAATAAGAAGATAATTCCAAAAGAGTGCCCTTTCCTCGACGAATTGCGGACTCGCAAACGGGATATAGCAGTTCGGTCGTTTTTCCGTCTAGAATCTGCTCGCACTCCTCTCTCTTGGGACAGTTATCACACAAAGAAGATTTTACCTTTTCACAAAGAGTCAATATTTGCTTTTGCTCTTCGTCTTGGCTAACACCGTCTGAAAGGAGGGAGGAAAACTCCCAAAACAAAGTAGCAAGAGAAGAAAGTTTACGCGATAGGTCAAGCCTATTACGATTAACCACGCTACGGCCACCTTGTCTTTGACTAACGGCAAACAAAAAACTTGATATTTCCTCCATCACCCCTCTTGGCAACAAACAAAAAGCAAGAGCGCCCACGCAAAGGGCAATCACAGATTCGGAGGAAAATAAATTTTCTCCGATAAGTTGTCCCACGCCACAAATAGAAAGTATTGCTATTATTGCCGATACGTACGGAGAAACGCTCCTAAATGCAAGAGTCACCACACTTCCAACAACAAGACACACGAGGAAAAAACTTTCTCCGCCAAAAATAGCGCCAACGCCAAGTAAAACGCTCACGATAATGCCGTTTGCTCCGATAGCGTAGGTAGTTAACAAACTAAAAAATATAGCAAAAGCAAAAAAAGGCTTTACCCCCACCACCTTAAATCCGCATAGCCCCGCAGAAAAGACGACGAGAGCTATGCCCATTGAAATTAACTCGTCCAAGGTAAACCTTGCCTTGAATCCCCTCACGAAGGTACAATAAGCGCAAATACAACTAACGTAACAAAAAACTTGTCCTACGATAAGTGCGGTTATTGCGTTATATACGCTCACCCCGGAACTAACCCAAATTACGCTTTGAGGCAAACGACAAATAAAAGCAATAGTATTTATAACGGACAAGGAAAGGTCTTTTTTTAGTTGTTTGAACACGAAAGTTAGCAAAATTCCTACCGCAACTACGCTTGAAGAATAAATCAAACTAGAAATAGTTGGACTAAATATAACGGTAGTTGCCACGAATACGGGAGAGGCAAGCAAGCAATTCCGCCTCGCGTATAGCAAAGCAAAATAAAAGGCAACCCCAAACGGAGAATAGCCAAGTCCGACCTCCGCCTTTTCTAATATGCAAAAAGCGCAAAATACAACCGCAACGTATATAAACTGATTAAATCTATCTCTTTTCATCAAGATAAACTTAACACGAGAAAAAAGAAATATTTCCTCTCTTTTTTGCTAATTTAGTCATAACTTGGAGAACAAAAAAAGAGCAACCGTCGTTGCTCTTTTTTTTAACTAATTTTTCTCAAAACTTCTTTATAGGAAGAAGAATCCTCGTTTGCTTTTCGTACTCACGATACCCTTCCTTTCTTGATTGTCTATTATCCGCCATAGGAATACTAATGAACAAGAACAAAAGAGTATTCAAAACTGCGCCGAGCAAAAGTCCCACAGCGTTTATGCTAGCGCAAACGACACAAAGCGCTATACCCCACCACATTAATATCTCTCCAAGATAATTTGGGTGTCTTGAATTCTTCCAAAGTCCACTGCGAATAAACGCGCTCGTGCGGTTTTTACGGAATTTGTGCATCTGAATATCCGCAACGGCTTGCAAAGTCGCAGAAGAGAAAGAAAGCCAAATAAACACTATGCTAAAAGCATTTCCCTCCAAAGCATAAACGATAGCGTAAACGGCGGGCAAAATACAAGCGTACACCACGAGAGTTGGCACCATATGTATACCCACGAAATTTATAACGGGATAAAAAGCCCCCGTTTTTTCTTTTAACATAGTGTAGCGCCAGTCTTGGTGATTAAGATTTTTAAAGGTGTACGCCCAGTTCATCGTCAAGCGAATAGCCCAAAATGATACGGCAACCATTAATAATATTCCAAGCATAGTAAGATTTCGACCTATAGCAAACGCAACTAAAATTACTGGTGGTTGCACGCTCCAGTACGGGTCGTACACGGATGCGTTTTTGAAAATAAGGCTAAATACGAAGGTTGCGCAGGTTGCAACGATATCGCTAACTAATAAAGATAACCACCAAGAAAGGTTAAGAGCGTTATACGTCAAAACGCCAAGTATAGTTGCAATAGAGTACACCGCGATAATAATAGCAAAACTCGCTACACGGCTTTGTTTTATCTTTTGCATAAGATTTCCTCTTCTTTTTATTCAATAAACCTATTATATCAAAAAAACGTATACGGCTCAACTTTTTAATAAACAAAACTCGACTAAGAGGACTCTTCTATTAGAAATTTTTAATATATTAAAAGTATAGCGCACTATACTTCACTAAAAGTGAACGGTAGCGCGCTTTTTTATCCACAAAACAGTTTTATAAGTTTAGTTAAATTTCAAGTTGATGGTAACACACCACGAATTTATCGTCATCACCTTTTATCACGTTTTCTGGACGAACCCTGAGGGATTTAGCAATTTCCCACTCGTCTTCATTACGTTTGCCCATATACATAACGAGAGGCGCTCTTTTTTGAGAGTTCGATTCCTTTTTTTCTAAATTTGAAATGATTTCAAATCTTTCTCTCTCGCATCCGTAAGCGTATATTCTAAGAAGATACATTACCTCTATATCTCTCGCTGTTTTGAGAGCGGTAGTTACGTCACACACCGCGCTACGAATATAAATCTCGCTATTTGCGTTTGCTCCGTCCGCTTTGAGAGCAAGCGAGTATGGTAATTCTATCTCGATAGAACGTAGTATACCTTCCACGTCCTCGTAAACGACGGTAGCAAGGGCAACCCCTTCCATAATTATTTTATCCTTTTCCCCTCGTATCACGCTAGGCTCGTTTTTCGCCATACAAACGGTCACGATTTTTGACGCAAGCGGAGTGCCTTCGGGTAAACTTGCAGAGCCCGATAATCTCTCTTCAAAGTTCCACTCACCCGTTTTTTTGTAACGCATACACTCTTTGCGCTCAACAAAAATTTCATTTTCGGTGTCGTAGGCGTCGGAGAGCACCTCTTTTTCTTCCGTCTCAAAGACGGGACAACGAAGATTAATTGAAAGTTCTACGCGGAGCGTCGTATTGTCCTCCGTTCCACCAAGCACGATTCCACTCTCTTTTATATATCCGTAAAGATAAACTTCGTTATCGGGATGAGCGTTTAAGCACCCAACCTCTTCGCAGAACGGAATAGAAAAAGTTTTTGAACTAATTCCAAGATTTGAAGTATAGGTAACGTTTGCAACGGCAGTTCCCGATACGAGCAAACAATCTCTTCCCGTTTTGTATCCACTCAAAACAAGGTTAGTATCGAGCAAAACGATTTTATCTATATTCACTCCGCTTTCGCACTCTTCGTAAATATCAAAAGAACACTCCGCTATTTCTTTGAGCGCGGTTTGGGTAATAGTTTTGGTTTTTCTACAAAGGGATTCACAGTCGCACGCCTCGTGCTCTTTTTTGACTGCACCAAGAATTTCGAGTTCAACGATTGCTTTGAGCCTTACCTCTTTATCCGTCTGAGAGGTAATTTCCACGCCCAACACCTTGCCAAAGGCAAATAGTTTCGTCGTAGGAGTGGTATCAAGAGCAATTCTAGTAGAAAAATCGGAATAGTAATCAAGAGCGCATAGTTCCGTGTCTCCGCTTCTATAAGTGAGTTTGAAGTTAACTCTACCCGTTACCTC
>JAZQYG010000127.1:0-14538 GCA_045633305.1 Clostridia bacterium
AAGGCTTGCTTGACAAGAACTGTAAATTACCTAAAAGAGAAAAATAGAGATATCTATTATTTAACTCAAGATGCATACGACTATTACGTCGAAAAGGAGAAATAAATGGAAAGCAAAGAACTAGCAACTTTAAGCGCAAAATTGATGTCGGAGAAAAAAGCAAGCGATATTATTATGCTTGATATTGAAAAACTCACGACGATATCCGATTATTTTGTTATTGCAAGCGCAAAAAGCATGACTCAAGTTAAAGCAATAGGCGAACACGTGGAAGAAAAACTATCTGAACTTGGTATTGAGCCTATAAGAAGAGAAGGCTTTGCCGATGCAAGATGGATAATACTTGATTACGGCGGAGTAGTCGTGCACGTGTTTAACGACGAAATGCGTATGTTCTATTGTTTGGAAAGACTTTGGGAGGACGGCAATAACATTACTCGTTACGAAGACTAATAATCTCCTACATATAGGAGGTTTATATGAAAGTTTTATGCGCCGTTTTGGCTTTAAGTGGAGCGCTATGCGTAGTTAGCGCGGACGCTGTGATAAAATCTGAACCACAAGTCGAAAATTATCAAACTATTCTCTATGAGGGAGAACTTTACGTCGCTCTTATAACTGAACCTATTTACACGTTGTCCGAAAGAGGAGAACTTTGTGAAAGAATAAAAAATAGACTTTATAAAGAGTGTGGTTTAAAGGCTCAAGTTTTGATTGATGCAGGCCTATTTTTTGATATAGCCCATGCAAAAACGCTTGATGAAACCGATAAAATAAGTTTTATCGAAAACAGAATTAAACGAATATTTTTAAGGCGAAATTATGACTATTCGGGATATAATAAGACGAAAGAAGAAAGGACTTCAACTGTCTTGTGATGAAATTGAATATTTTGTAAAAGGCACGCTTTCGGGTGAAATTGCCGATTATCAAGCATCCGCACTTTTGATGGCTATTTGTTTAAAGGGGTTTTCTTTTGAAGAAACCGTTTGTTTGACTAGGGCAATGAGATTTTCGGGAGAACAAGCGGATTTATCTTGTTATTCGGGCGTAAAAATTGACAAACACAGTACGGGTGGCGTAGGCGATAGTACTAGTTTTTTAGTTATGCCTATTTTAGGCGCGCTCGGATATAAATGTGTAAAAATGAGTGGTAGGGGATTAGGCCACACGGGTGGAACGTTAGACAAACTTGATGCTATCGGTGTTGATACTTCTATTCCCACGGATAAATTGAGAGAACAAATCGACAAAATCGGTTTTGCAATTATCGGTCAAACTCTTAATATGTGCCCTGCGGACAAATACTTGTACGCTCTTCGTGACGTTACCGAAACGGTAGACAGTATACCGTTGATAGCCTCAAGTATTATGAGCAAAAAACTTGCCTCTGGTGGAGACTTAATTGTGCTTGACGTAAAGTATGGCAAAGGCGCTTTTATGACTAGTTTTGCTGATGCTGTTGAACTTGCCGAAACAATGTGCGCAATAGGTAGAGCGGAAGGCAAAAAGACGATTGCGCTAATTAGCGATATGAACGAACCTTTATCTTCTTGCGTTGGGAACGCCATTGAAGTAGAGGGCGCAATCAAAGCCCTTTCGGGTGAAAAAGGTAAACTTCGTGATTTATCTATAGCCCTTAGCGCAAATGCGCTTAGCGTTGCTGAAGGAATTGATTACGCCAAGGCTTTTGAAAAAGTCGTTGACGTATTAGATAGTGGTTTAGCGCTTAAATTTTTTGAGGAGATGGTAAAAGCGCAAGGCGGAAATTTGGATATCAAAAAAGCAGAGTTCAACTTTGACGTAACTGCAAAATCAAGTGGATTCATACATGAAATCGACGCGCTAAAAATAGGTGATTTTGTTTGTGATTTAGGCGGTGGTAGACGCAAAAAAGATGATTTGATTGACTACGGCGTTGGAGTTATATTGAACGTTAGGGTAGGCGATAAGATTAATCAAGGGGATAAACTATTGACCGTTTACTCAAAAGAGCCTATAAACGAGGAACAGTTAAAAAGAGTTTACGATATTTTTTCAATCAAAAGCGAATCACTTGACAAACCTCGTCTCGTATATGCTAAAATAAACGAATTAGGTGAAATATCCATTTAGGAGAACTTATGAATATTGCAAAATACATAGACCACACTTTACTAAAAACCACGGCAACTTTAAACGATATAAAAAATCACTGTGAAGATGCAAAAAAATATGGATTTTATTCCGTTTGCGTCAATCCGAATTACGTAAAAGCCGTATCCGAATTTTTGAAAGGTAGCGATATAAAAACGGTTTCAGTTTTTGGTTTTCCTTTTGGAGAAGGAAAGACAGAAATACGAAAAATGGAAGCCGTATCTTGCGTTGAGGACGGCGCGGAAGAACTCGATACCGTTATTGCAGTATCAAGATTAAAAGAAAAAGATTACAAATACGTATATAACGATTTAAAAACTTTAGTCGACGCAACCGGCGTACCTTTGAAAGTTATACTTGAAACTACTCATTTAACGCCAGAGGAAATAGTTGATGCGTGTAAAATTTCCGTGGACGCAGGAGTTGCTTTCGTTAAAACTTCGACTGGATTTTTCGGAGCAGGCGCAACGATTGAAAACGTTGCTCTTATGAGAAAAACGGTAGGAGATTCTTGCGGTGTTAAGGCCGCAGGCGGTATACGTGACTATGAATTTGCAAAAAAATTAATTGAAGCGGGCGCAAATAGAATAGGAGCAAGCGCAAGTATTTCTATAGTGCTTGGCGAAAATAGATAAGAAAACTTCAAGTTTTCGGGGCGGAGTGAAATTCTCCACCGGTGGTATAGTCCACGAGCGAAAGCAGACAGGGCGCAATTCCCTGACCGACGGTATAGTCCGGATGAGAGAAAATATACCCTTACTAGTTTTTATGCTAAATATATAGGGTCGAAGGAGTTAAGATGAAACACAACACGAAAAAAATTACTGGTATGGCAATGCTATGCGCGCTTAGCATTTGTTCTCTTTACGTAGTACGTTTTTGGATTTTTCCTGCAATATCTTTTATGGAATACGATATTGCGGACGTTTTTATTTTTTTAGGTACTTTTATGTACGGCCCGATTTCAGGGCTTATAATGACTTTGGTCGTTTCACTATATCAAGCCTTTTTGATGGGCGGTAACGGATTAGTCGGAGCGATAATGCATTTTCTTGCAACGGGTGTGTTTTCATTAGTTGCAGGTTTCATTTATTCTAAAAATAGAAATATTAAAGGCGCAATATTATCCCTCGTTATAGGATTTATCGTGTGGGTAATCGTGATGTTACTTGCGGATTTACTTATAATTCCGCCTTTTATGGGAGTTACCATTGATTTCGTAATATCATTAGTTCCTTTGATTCTTGCATTTAACGCGATAAAAGCAGGCGCAAATTCTATTTTAACTTTTTTGCTTTACAAAAGAGTACATAAACTGTTCGACGTACTTGGTATTGCCGACAGAAAACAAACGAAAGCAAAAATAGAGGTAGACGTCGGCATATATTACACGAATTCAGCGAAAGAAACGGAAGATATCGCAAAGGCTTTTGGTAAAAAACTTGCTTTGGGTGACACCGTTTTATTAGACGGAAATTTAGGTGCGGGAAAAACCGTTTTTGCTCGCGGTATAGCCCGTTCAATGGGAATAAAAGAGGACGTTTTGTCTCCTACGTTTAACATATTAAAAGAGTACGACGGAGGACGTTTTCGTCATTTTGATATGTATCGAATCGAGGACGAGGATGAACTTGAAAATCTTGGATTTGAAGAATATTTCAATAGCGACTCTATATGCGTCGTTGAGTGGAATCGTATGCCAAATATAAAAGGCACTATATACAAAGTTGAAATCACTAACCTCGACGGTAAAAAGAAAAGAAAAATTGAAATTACAAATGGAGAGAGCGCAAAGTGAATTTTTTAATAATTGATACCTCATCCGATTGTTTAACAATAGCGATAAAAAGCAACGATAAATTATTCTCATACAAAAGTGAAGAGTCGAGAAAAAGCCACTCCGTTAATTTGTTGCCAGAAATTAACCAACTTTTAAAAGAGGCTAACCTTGAACTTTCAAATATGGATTACTTTGGTTGTGTCGTAGGCCCGGGCTCTTTTACGGGCGTTAGGATAGGTGTTGCAACAGTGAACGCTTTTGGATACGCGTTTAATAAACCTGTGATAGGTGTAACTGCATTTGAGCCGTTTGCATATAATAGCAAAGCAGATACGACTTTTGCAATTGATGCAAAACACGGCAATTATTTTACTGCAAAAAAAGTAGGAAATAGCCTTGAATATCATACGTATGAAGGTGAGATTTTACCTGAAGGCATCCAGTTTATTGACGTTAATTCAATAACTGCGAAAAGTCTTGCGTGCGTTATGGAAAATAAGATAAAATGCGGAGAACAAAAGGTTTGTGTTGCACCTTTTTATATGAGGGCATCCGAAGCGGAACGTAATTTAAAAAAATGATAGAAATTAATCTTGCAAAAATCGAGGATGCAACGTATATTGCGGAAATCGAACAAATATCATTTTTAGATGCTTGGAGCGAAAAAAGCATACTTGATTGCTTAAACAACCAAAGATACACCTTTTACGTAGCAAAAGAACAAGGTAAAATTATAGGATATTCGGGATTGTTAAATTGTCTTGATTTTGCGGACGTAACAAGAATAGCCGTTCTTCCCGAGTTTAAAAATTTGGGCGTAGGTAAAAAACTTTTTTCCGCTTTGCTCAATAAGGCAAAAGAGTTAGAAGTTGATTCTTTGATGCTCGAAGTTAGAGCGGACAATTTACCAGCAATTAGCCTTTATGAAAAATTTGGTGGCGTTGTATACGGTGTAAGAAAGAATTATTACGGGGGTGGAATTGATGGAATTTTATACCGCTTTACCCTTGGAGGAGAGCCGTTAGGTATATAACGTACGGAAGAGGAAAACCTGCTTTGTTGCTTCATGGTTGGGGAGCGAATTCGTCTTTGATGTTGCCTATTGCAAGAGGTATAAAAAGGCGGTCGATTATTCCCGATTTATACGGATTTGGCGCAACGCCACACGGCGAAAAACCCCTTGCTATTGAAGATTACGTACGCGGTGTATTAGAAATTACCGAAAAAGAAAATATTGAAAGATTCGATTTAATAGGACACTCTTTCGGCGGAAGGATATCAATTATGATAGCATCACTCTTTCCCGAAAAGGTGAACAAACTTGTTCTTTGCGATAGCGCTGGAATTAAGCCAAGGCGAAACTTAAAGTTTTGGTTTAAAAAAATTAATTATAAATTTCGCAAGAAACTTGGTTTAAGTACATTGAACTGCGGTTCAAGTGATTATCGAGCGCTATCAGGGGCAATGAAAAAAACTTTTGTAAACGTCGTAAACTTTGACCAAACGAAACAATCAACTTGCGTTTTTACTCCAACTTTGTTAATATGGGGGAGTAAAGATAAAGATACGCCTCTTTATATGGCAAAAAAACTTAAAAAAAATATAAAAAATTCCAAACTTTTCGTAATAAAAGACGCAGGACATTTTTCTTATGCTGAAAATCCTAAAGAGTTTTTGCGAATAGTAAACGGTTTTTTAAAGGAATAAAAATGGATACTTTTTATCTTGTTTCCAGTATAATATTAAGCATTTTAAACGGCGTAATTGTTATTTATATGTCGTATAAATTTTTGCATACCTATCAATTAAACAATTATCACGTTGGTAGATTGTTTAACTGGTTTAAAAACACAAACGGTACTTATTTCAAAAGATTATTGCTTATTTCCCTCTTGTCTCTTGCAGGCCTTATAGTTACTAATATTTTATTTGCTGAATACGTTTTTGGTCTATTAGGATTTTTAGGTTTGGTTTTTTATTTTATAATTAGTATTGTTTTTGTAAAATACGAGAGCAAAATTCCTAAGAAAAAACCCCTCGCTCTCACTTGGAGAATGAAAAGGCAATATACCCTCATCACACTGATTGCAATATTTGGTACTTTTGGGCTTTTTCATTTAAACTATTCTTTTCTTGAAATAGGTGGCGTTATAGGGACGTTAAGATTCGTTTTTATTGCGATAACTCCTTTGTTTGTTCCGATTATTGTTTTTATTACGGCGTTAATTACTTCACCGTTTGAAAACTTAAACAATAGGAGATACATTAAAAAAGCAGAAAAAACGCTTGCTATGCGTAATGATTTGATTAAGATAGGTATAACTGGTAGTTATGCAAAAACCACCGTTAAAAGTATACTCACTACTATTCTTTCCGAGAAATATAAAGTGCTTGCAACACCTATGAGTTATAATACTCCTCTCGGTATAACCAAATCCGTAGGCAGAATAAAGCCTGAGCACGAGGTATTTATTGCGGAAATGGGCGCAAGAAACGTTGGTAATATTAGGGAACTTTGTAATATGGTAGAGCCGGAATTCGGTATCATAACGGGTATTTCTAATCAACATCTTGAATCTTTCTTAAATATTAACAATATAATAAAGACAAAGTGCGAACTTTCTGATTGCGTTGCAAAAAATTCGGGAATCACCTATGTTAACGGCGACACAAAAAGGTTGGGTGAACTTTTAAAGAAAGTTAAGGGCGAATACGTGGTTTGTGGACTGAGTGATTCATCATATAGCGTATATGCTCAAAATATTTCGGTAAGCAAAGAGGGTAGCAAATTTGATTTAGTTATCGAAGGAAAAAGCATTCCTTGTTCGACCAAAATGCTTGGTAAACATAATATATCAAATATCGTAGTTTGCGCGGGTCTAGCTCATAAACTTGGTGTTGAAAATGAAAAAATTGCAAATGCAATTTCCAAATTAGAGCCACCGTCACACAGATTAAATTTAATTGAAACGCCAAATGGTATGTGTATCTTGGACGATACTTTCAATGCTAACGCCGAAGGTGCAAAAGCAGCGCTCGAAATTTTATCAATGTTTGATGCTAGAAAGGTAATAGTAACTCCAGGTTTGGTTGAACTTGGAGTTGAGGAAAGAAAAACGAATAAAGAATTCGGCAAACAGATTGCAACGACTTGTGACGTTGCTGTTTTGATAGGATTAAAAAGAAGTGAACCGATACGAGAGGGATTGCTTGAAAAAGGGTTTAAAGAGGAAAATATTTTGGTTTTTAATTCACTCTCAGAGGCAAAAGGGAACTTTAAAAATTTCCTAAAATCTACTGATGCAGTTCTTCTTGAAAATGATTTACCAGATGATTATAATGAAGTAAGAATACTTAAATAGTAGCAATAATTATTTTCTTGCATATAATAATGAGGAGTCCTTCCTCATTATTTTATTTTAAGGAGATATTATGCAAAAATTAGGAGTATTTTTCGGTGGTAAATCATGCGAACACGAGGTATCCGTCATAACGGCAATTAGTGCTATGAACGAACTTGAAGATAATTACGAAATAGTACCCGTTTATATGTGCGATAAAGGTTGGTTCACGGGTGAACTTTTGAAAAACGTTGAGTCGTATAAAGATTTTAACGAAAGATTACACACCAAAGTTTTTTTAGAGGGAAATCGTTTATATTCAAGAACTTTTTTAGGTTTAGTTAAACAAGTTGCAAGTATTGACGTCGCACTATTATGTACTCATGGTGGACTTGGAGAAGGTGGAGGTATTGCTGGGTTATTAGATATCTACGGTGTGCCTTATACGTCGTGTAATTTACTATCTTCTGCCGTATGTTTGGACAAAGAATATTTCAAAATAATAGCAAAAGAAAAAGGATTCAAAGTCGTTCCTTGGGTTTGTCTTGACAACAAGCAATTCGAAATAGAGAGAAAAAAAAGATTTGCTAGAATTTTTAGAAAACTTGGTGAAACTCTGGTTGTTAAACCCGTTGATTCAGGTTCTAGCATAGGTGTAAAAGCGGTAAACAGTATTGAAGAACTTGAAGAGGCAATTAAAGTTGCACTGTGCTATTCTAATCGCGCAATAATTGAAAAGCGAATTACTCCTATCGTAGAATATAACTGCGCAGGTTGTAGAATAGGTAGTGAAATTATCGTGAGCGCAATAGAAAAACCTATAACGAAAGGTGATATATTATCTTATGACGATAAATATTTAAAAGGTGAGAAGAATCCATCTATAAATAGGGCAGTTGAATTGCCGTATTCACTTGCTAATAAAATACGAAAAACCACCGCAAAATTATACGAAGAGTTTATGCTTTGGGGTGTAGTAAGAGTTGATTTTATATATTCTGAATCAAACGGTGAACTATACGTAAATGAAATAAATACGATACCTGGTTCACTATCTGCTCCTCTTTTTGAAGAGTGTGGGATAGAGTTCGAGGTGCTTGTTGACGCCCTTGTGGACGGAGCAAAAGAAAAGCAAAAAATTGAAGACTCATACATAAAACATTTTTCTAGTGAGCTTTTAAGCGGTAATTATACAATTAGTAAGAGATAGTGTGCCTTTTTGATTGTTTAAAACCTTAATTTGTGTTATAATTTATTAAATATATTTTATATATACTTACAAATATAAAGGTGTTTTATGAGGGAAAATATTGCTTTTTCGCTTGAGGTTTTTCCACCAAAAGACGACGTTGGAATAGAAGCGATATATCGTAATCTTTACGAATTCGCTTCTCTTTCACCAGATTACGTGAGTGTAACTTATTCCGCAGGCGGAAACGGTGGTACTGCAACTGCGGAAATTGCTCAAGAAATTCAAAATAAACACAATATCCCTGCCGTTGCGCATTTAACTTGTATGGGCGAAACTAAAGTTAGCATTAGAGAGATTTTGTGTAAACTCAAAGAAAAAGGCATAAAAAAAGTTCTTGCCTTGCGTGGTGATAAAAGAGAAAATGCAACTTTGACTGATTTTAGATACGCAACTGACCTTATTGAATTTATTAACAAAATAGGTGAGTTTGAAGTTTTTGCAACTTGTTATCCCGAAGGTCATACCGAAAGTGAAAGTTATTTACAAGACGTAGATGTGATGCTAAAAAAGAATTCTCTTGGCGTAAAAAGATTCGTTTCACAACTTTTTTTTGATAATGATGATTTTTATCGTATGAGAGATGAGGCTTTAAAGCGCGGTATAGATGCAAAAATCGTTGCGGGAATTATGCCTATAACTAACGTAAAACAAATTCTTCGAACGGTTTCAATGTGTGGTGCAAAGATACCCGCCTCGCTTGCAAAAATAATTAGCAAATTTGAAAACAACCCCGAGGCGTTAAAGTGCGCAGGACTTAATTATTGCGTACAGCAAATAACTGAGTTACTTACAAACGACGTAGACGGTATACATTTATATGCAATGAATAATCCCGAGACTGCAAAAATTATAATGGACGGAGTAGGTACTATACTTAAAGTAGTTAATCAATGAAAAAAGATTTTTTAACAGAATTTAATAACGGTTTATTAATCTTTGACGGTGCTATGGGTTCAAAGCTCATCAGTCAAGGACTTGATAGCGGACAAGCAATGCGTTATAACGTAAAAAACAGTGCCGTTATTTCCTCTATTCATAAATCCTACGTTAATGCCGGTGCAGAGGTTATTTATACGAATACGTTTTCTGCTAACGATTTTGGTATTAAAGACCCCAAAATTTCAGTTGAGCACGTTATTAAATCGGCTTTAAAAAATGCAAAAAACGCCTCAAAAGAAAATACCTTTATTTTGTATTCTTGCGGACCTTTAGGCAAACTTATGTATCCTACTGGGGAAATGCGTTTCGAGCATGCCTACGGATATTTTCTTCGTCAAGCAAGAGCAGTAAATAAACTTAACGATTTTGACGGGGTAGTATTAGAAACTTTTACTGATTTATCCGAGTTGAGAGCGGCAATACTTGCATTTAAAGAAAACACAGACCTTCCGATTTTGTGTTCTATGAGTTTTGACCAAAACGGTAGAACTTTTGCGGGGAATAATTTGGAAACTTTTGCAAGAGTAGTAGAGGGTTTAGGAGTAAACGGTATAGGTTTGAATTGCGGACTTGGCGCAGATAAAACGTTAGTTAACGCAAAAAAACTTGCAAAATATACGAGTTTACCTATCTTTGTTAAGCCAAATGCAGGTATGCCTATATATAAAGACGGCAAGACGGAATATACGGTAACGCCAAAAGAATTTGCCGAACAAATTAAGCAAATTGTGGCTTCCGTTCCCGGTGTTCACGGAGTAGGTGGTTGCTGTGGCACAAACGAAGAATTCATATCGGAACTTGCATCAACCGAATTTGAAATATGTGCAAAAAAGAGAGAAAAAGTCAAACCTGCTTTGTGTTCGGGTCAAAAAGTCGTTAATTTTGATAAATTTTTAGTTGTAGGAGAAAGATTAAATCCCACGGGTAAACCTGCCCTCAAAAAGGCTCTTATGACTTTTGATTTCGATTATATTTATTCTTTGTGTTCAGAGCAAATTGCAATGGGCGCAAAAGTTCTCGACGTCAACGTTGGTATGGCTGAGTCTGACGAACTTGGTCTTATGGGAGAAATTGTTGAATACTTGTCGGGAAGAATAAGCGTACCTTTGTGTATAGATTCCACAAAACCCGAAGTTATTGAGTGCGCTTTAAGACGTGCTTGCGGAATCGTTTTGATTAACTCCGTTAACGGCGATAGAAATTCCTTGGAAAAGATTTTGCCACTTGCTCGTAAATACGGCGCTTGCTTAATAGGGTTATGTTTAGATGAAAAGGGTATACCTGATTCTCCCGAAAAAAGATTTGATATAGCCGAAAGAATAAGAAAAAATGCTATAGGCTACGGAATTAGTGAGGACAGGCTCTATTTTGATGGATTAACTATGGCAATAAGCGTAAATGAAAGCAACGCCTTAAAAACGCTTGATACCGTAAAGAAACTAAAAAATAGTGGACTAAAAACCATTTTAGGACTTTCTAACGTTTCTTTTGGCCTTCCTCAAAGAGATAGGATAAATTCTGCATTTTATTATCTTGCAAAACAAGCTGGACTCTCTGGCGCAATAGTAAATCCTGCGCTTTCGCCAAGTTGTGATGATGAAATATCAAAAAATGCAATACTTGCAATGGATAAGAATTGTAGTGAATACGTTGCAACTTATTCGGTAGAACAAAAATTTTTAAACAAGAGAGTAGAGCACACCATAAAAGAGTGCGTTTATTTTGGCTTGTCTGCAGAGGGATTAGAGAGAATAAAAGAACGAAGCAACTCGTCAAATTACGAGCAGATAATTAACGAAGACATAATTGAAGCGCTTAACGAACTTGGAAACGACTTTGAAAAAGGTAAATGTTTTTTGCCTGGACTTATGTCGGGCGCAGATGCAGCACGAATAATGCTCGATTATTTGAAAGAAAATTTCATGAAAGGCAAAAATCACGAAGGTGCGTCCATAATTCTTGCAACGGTTAAAGGAGACATACACGATATCGGTAAAAATATCGTTAAAGCAGTTTTGTCAAACTACGGTTATAACGTAATTGATTTAGGTAGAGACGTAGCACCCGCGATAATTTTAGACGCTATAGAAGAATACACTCCGTCTGCTGTAGGATTATCAGCTCTTATGACAACCACGCTTGATAGCATGGAAGAGACGACCAGTTTGATTCGTGAAAAATATCCGAATTTGCCGATTTTACTTGGTGGTGCAGTTGTTAACTCCGAATTTGCAAATAGACTTGGAGCAAATTATTCGGAGAACGCTCAAGATTGTGTAAACGTACTTCGTAGAATAGGAATTTAAGAGGTTACAATGAGAAAAATTGCAGTTGATTTAGGTGACGTAAGAATAGGTCTTGCAAAAAGTGATATAATGGGAATAATTGCAAGTGGCACTGAAACCTATATAAGAAAAAACGAAGAAGACGATTTAAACTATATTGCAAATTTTGCAAAATCTGCTGAAGCGGATACTATCGTTATAGGTCTTCCTGTGAATATGGATGGCACGGAAGGTGAAAGAGCTGTGCTGTCGCGTGAATTTGGTGAAAAACTTAAAAGTTTAACGGACGCTAAAATTGTTTTTGAAGATGAAAGATTAACGTCTAAAAGCGCGGAAAGGATGCTAATATCTGCCGACGTTCGCAGAGATAAAAGAAAAAAGGTTATTGACAAGATTGCTGCTGCTATTATATTGCAAAGTTATCTTGACAAAAATAGATAAATCGGAGGTTATTAATATGTCAAACGAAGTAGAAATGCATGAAGAACTTGAAGATTGCGAAATCGTTACCCTTGTTAACGATGCAGGAGAAGAAAAAGATTTTCTTCACATAGGAACTTTTGAGTACGAAAAAGAGTGGTACGTTTTTTTGCAAGATAAAGAAGAAGCGGACGCTTGCGCTTCTCATCCAGAAGAAGAGTGCGAGTGCGCAGTATTCATTTATCACCTCGTAGGTGAAGAAGAAAACGAAAGACTTGAACCTGTAGAAGACGACGCGCTTGCAGAAAAGGTTTACGACGCTTTTATCGAGTTTATGTCGGAAGGCGAAGACGAAGAATAAACTAACTAAAAAATAAAAATGCACCTCACAAAAAGGTGCATTTTTTATTTAAACGATTAAATTTGTTTTAAGTTAAGAAGTTTAGAGACCTTCTCTTTTTCTCCGCTAAGTAATCCGAGTGCTGAAATAAGAGAAGTCGACGGGTCGTCAAGAAGTGTCACTTTGAGTCCCGTTGCATTTGCAAGATACTCTGATAAACCAGGCAAAACGCTTGAACCACCGCAAAGAAAAATACCTTTTTCAGTCATTTCTTCGCTAACTTCAGCGGGAGCGTATGCAAGCATAGACGATATTATCTCAACGATTTTATCAACGTACGGTTCAATTGCCGAGCGTGTTTCAACAGCAAAAACGGTAAAATTACGACTAGTTCCGTTATCTGCGTCTCTACCTATTACGTCTATAGATGAGGAATCGTTTTTATATAAACTCATAACGGCAAGTTTGATTTTTTCTATCGTTAAATGACCGATTTTAACGTTTTGTTTTTCGTAAAGGTAATCGAGAAGGGCGTTATTGTAAGTTTCTCCTGCAACGTTAAGAGAAACGCCGTCTATGATACCGCTATTAACGACCATGGCAACGTCCGTGACTCCACCGCCTACGTCAACGTAAATACCGTTGTGCGAAATGATTCTAGAAAGAGCAACTGGCGTATCAAGGATTGTGACTTCGCTGACGCCTGCTTTTTGGAGTACGTTTTCATAGGTTTTTCTTTCTGCAAGAGAAAGTCCGCAAGGTACTGCAATTAAAGCGCGAAGTCTTGGTTTTATTACGCTATCTGGGATAATTCTTGACAAAAATTCTTTGAGTAGAAGAATGGCC
The DNA here is from genome assembly GCA_045633305.1 of Clostridia bacterium. GTDB lineage: Bacteria > Bacillota > Clostridia > Christensenellales > RUG350 > RGIG2224. The sequence continues at coordinate 13,340 of JAZQYG010000127.1, forward strand.
GCTTCGTTATTTATAATCACACCGTCACGAACAGGAAAAACCACTTGCGCACCCAAGGTAACTTTGCCATACATGCGTTTTGCTTTTGCACCAGTTGCGATAATTTCACTCGTTTTACCTTTTTTGAGCGCAATAACAGTGGGCTCTCTTAATACTATTCCTATACCATGTTGAAAAATAGTAGTGTTTGAACTTCCAAAATCAATAGCAAAATCAATGATTGCCATATTTGCCTCCAAATTATATTAGTTTGTGTTTGGTTAAAATCTTTTTAAGTTTTTCAATAGGAAGTCCTACTATGTTTGAATAACTTCCCTTATGTTTTGCAACTACGCCGTCTTGTATTCCGTAAGAACCTGCTTTATCTAGTGGAGAACCACCGTTTACGTAATCAATAATTTCTGATAACGAGAGAGGCTTCATATATACGTCGGATTTATCGTAAAATGTAATAATTTTTTCTTTGTCCTTTCGTATGTATTTGATGCATACACCCGTGTAAACATAATGCTTTTTTCCAGAGAGGGTAGTTAAAGTTTTAATTGCGTCCTCTTTTGACGAGGGTTTACCTAAAATAGTTTTTTTGTAAACTACTATCGTGTCGGCAGAGATAATAACGTCGGATTCTTTGTTTACTGCATTTGCTTTGCGTAAAGCAATAGTTTTAACGTATTTAGTTGGTGGAGCATAAAAGGTCTCATCCACTTCGGGTGAGATTATATCAAAAGAAGGATAAATTTCTTTTAATAACTCTTTTCGTCTTGGGGAGGCGGATGCAAGTAATATGTTCATTTATTCACCAGTATATATTTCATACAAAATTTTATCGTTTTTTGCTTTTAAATTTTCTATAAAATCGTCCAAATTCGACTTTTCTATATTGAGTCGCAAAAAGGATTGTTTTCCTTTTTTGTCATAAAATAGAAAAAGTGCATTTTTGTTTTTGTCAAAAACTAAATTAGAAATTTTTTCGTAGGGAATTTTGGTTGTAAAAAAAGCGACTTTTTCAATTAAGTACTTCTCGCCAAGGACGTATTTTGATACTAAAAGTGTAAAAGTTATAAGTAAGCAAATGATTAGACTAAAAATTATGCCTGAAACGTCAAAAAATAAATAATAAGATTTCATACCAAATAGACCTAATAATCTAAAAGTGGCAAGAAGAATCGTTGAAAAAAATAATGCAAAAAAAATAATTA
>JAZQYG010000128.1:0-19194 GCA_045633305.1 Clostridia bacterium
CGTAGCAAGTAGTCCTACCGAGTAATCACCACTATACGTTTTGAGGTATTTAACGACGTAAGGATTGAAAGATTGTAGGGCAATCATATCCTTTTTAGGGTAAGAGTCAAGTTGAATTAAAAGTTGCTCGGTTAGTTTCGGTTCAAATTTTTCTCCCGCTTTTATTTCAATCAAAACTGGGACTTTGCCGTCAATCAGTTCCAAAAATTCACGAAGGGTCGGAATTTTTTCTTTATTTAAAAGCAAAGGATAATTTTTGAGTTCTTCACTAGTTAGCGTTGAAACGTCTACCTCAAAGCCCGTAACCCTTTTGAGATTGTCGTCGTGAACGACTGCAAGTTCTCCGTCTTTTAAAAGGTGAACGTCAATTTCGATTGCGTAGCCTTTTTCTATTGCAAGGCGAAAAGCCTCCATAGAGTTTTCACTAACCGTGCTTGAGTGTAGTCCTCTATGCGCGATAGGAATATTTATAAAGTTGGAATTTAACTCAATATATCTATTCATTACGCTTTGAGTAGATTCATAAGGTAGGGGAGGGCGAGTTCAAATTTCACACCGTACCAGTGAGTGGGGTCCCCTTGTGTTACTTTTATGCACTCAAGGGTATATTCACCTGCAATCTTTGCCGATTCAAATAAACTTTTGCCGTTTGCAAGCGCGCCCACGAAAGCAGACGCGTAAACGTCTCCCGTTCCGTGACAACCTTTGCTTATTTTGTCGTGTTCGTAGTATTCGATATTACCGTTTTGGTAAACTACGATTCCCGTTTTCCCTTCGCGGTAACTAACTCCAGTCAAAACGATTGTCTTGCATCCAAGGTCAGCAAGCGCGTCGAGTAAACTCTTTATATAAGACTCGTCGTAACTTTCTTTATATTCAACTCCTGCAAGGAAACACGCTTCGCTAATATTCGGAACGAGTACGTCTGCGGAGGGACATAGCGTTTTCATAGCCTCGACGTATTCCTCGTTAAAGATTGAATAAAGTTGTCCGTTATCGGCAAATGCGGGGTCTACGATTTTGAGTGAGCCGTCTTTTCCCATAGTGTCGAGGATATTTTTTACGTAACCAACTTGTTTGATACTACCAAGGTAACCAGTGTATATCATATCAAATAAGATGCCTTCTTTTTGCCAGTGCTTTTGTATTGCGGGCATATGGTCGGTAAGGTCACGGAAGGTAAATCCCGAAAAACCGGCGGTATGCGTAGAAAGAACGGCGGAAGGAAGGATACACGTTTCTGCTCCGCACGCTGAAAGGATAGGTAGGGCTACGGTGAGTGAGCACTGACCAACGCAAGATATATCTTGAATCGTTAAAACTTTTTTATAGGACATAACTTTTCTCCTAATGCTTGATTTTTTAATAAGCATATTATATACTGTTTTTGGATATATTGTAATAATCAAAATAGGAGAATTTTATATAACCAGATGAGATATTTATTGAGCGATTCGTCAAGTAAACCTATTTATCTTCAACTTTACGAGCAAGTAAGAGAAGATATAGTGAACGCCCATTATCCGTACGGCAAAAAACTTCCTTCAAAAAGAACGGTTGCTGAAGATTTAGGGATAAGCACGATAACTGTTGAACACGCCTACGGACTTCTTGTCGAGGAGGGGTATATAGAATCAAGGGAGAGAAGTGGTTTTTTCGTGATATTTAGAAAAGACGACGGATTTGCTCATCCTACGCCAAGAGAAATTCCTTTGGTTAGATATCATGCAGAAGATAAGAGCGTGCAATTTCCATTTTCCGTGCTTGCAAAAACGATGCGCAAAGTTATGAGTGACTACGGCGAGGCTATTTTGATGAAATCTCCTAACGTCGGTTGTATGAGTTTGAGGCGGGCTTTATCCGATTATCTTGCAAGGAATAGAGGTATACACGCAAGCCCCGAACAAATCGTCGTTGGCTCTGGAGCGGAATATTTGTACGGGCTCATAGTAGAACTTCTAGGCGAAGACCGTGTATACGCCATAGAGTCACCTTCCTATGAAAAAATAGAAAAAGTTTATCGCTCAAAAAGAGTGGATATTGAACTACTTCCTTTGGGCGCTGACGGAATAGAAAGTAGGGCTCTCAAACAAAGCAAAGCAAACGTTCTTCATATATCGCCGTATCGTAGTTTTCCAACCGGTATTACGGCGTCCGCATCAAAAAGGCACGAGTATATTCGTTGGGCAAAAGAAGGGGAAAGGTTTATCGTAGAGGACGACTTTGAGTCCGAGTTTTCGGTATCAAAAAAGACGGAAGAGACTCTTTTTTCGCTATCTAAACAAAATAACGTTATATATATGAATACCTTTACTCGTACTATATCACCCGCGCTGAGGGTAGGCTATATGGTTTTACCAGTCTCGTTTTGCGAACTCTTTCAACAAAAACTCGGGATGTATTCGTGTACCGTTCCCACCTTTGAACAATACGTTATCTCTGAACTTATTGCAAGCGGTGACTTTGAACGCCACGTAAATAGAGTAAGACGTAATAAAAGACGAGAGTTGAAGGTCAATTGAGTTGACTTTATGCGTAGAATCGGTTAAAATTTTTACGTTATGGAGTTTAAATTATGATTAAACCAAAAAAGAAAAAATTACTCAATTTTATTGAAGGAATAGTTAAAATATTTTACAAAAAAAGAAAGTTTGAAGGAGAAGAAAATATCCCCGACGAACCGCATATCATTATAGGTAATCATAGCCAAATCCACGGACCTATATTTGGCGAACTTTATCTTAAAAACAAACTTATTTGGTGTGACGGACCAGTTATGGAAAGGAAGGAAATTCCGCCTTACGCTATGCGCGTTTTTTGGCCGAATAAGCCCAAAAGGTCACGTTGGTTTTATAAACTTTTAGCGCATATTATGGCTCGTCCTGTATCATTTGCAATGGGTAACGCCGATACGATAGGTGTATATCGTGACGCAAGACTTATTTCCACCTTTAACGACACGGTGGAAACTCTTAAAAACGGTGTGAACGTAGTAATTTTCCCCGAGAGTCCAGAGGAGTACAACGAAATAGTTAACCAGTTTAATCTCAAATTCGTCGACGTTGCAAGGCTTTATTATAAAGCAACTGGCAAATGCGTACAATTTCTTCCTATGTATCACGCGGTAAAAATCAAGAGAGTTATTTATGGCAAACCTATAACTTTTGACCCGAATATTAATAACGTGGAGCAAAGAACTATTATTTGTAACTATCTTATGGAAGAGTTGACAAGAATTGCAAAAACTTTGCCCCGTCACAAAGTTATCCCTTTCAATAACGTAGGCAAAAAGAATTTCAAATATTCAAAAGGAGAGGGCGAAAATGAGTAAATCCGTGGAAATTTATCAAATTTTTCCGCATAGCGGATATTTGATGCACTCGTACGTTATCAAAACGCCAAACGATAAAATAGTCGTTTTAGACGGCGGAAACGTGCGTTATATGCCGTCTGCCTACCTTCCTTTTGCAATAAGGGGTATTCTTGGGCTTGAAGAAAACGATTACTTTGAAATCGAGGCTTGGTTCATCTCTCACGCGCACGACGACCACTACGGCGAGTTCATAATGAGTATGAGAGAGTACGACGAGAACTCGAACTATAAGGTGAATAACTTTTATTTTGATTTCCCCGATTTTGAAAGCGGAGAGTATAAATTCCGTGACGTCGACGCACAAAGTATGCAAGAGTTAAAGGACTCTTTTCAAAAGTACGCCAAGGTAAACGGAATTGAAGTAGACAACTATTACGACTCGTTAAACGGCGCGGTGATAAACGCAACTAGCGTAAAAGAAGGACTAACTATTACGATTGACGGCGTAGACTTTGAAATTTTACAAACGTGGGACGAGTCGGACGACCAAGTTAACGGAAATTCCCTTATTATTAGAGTTGGTCAATCAAATAAACAAGGCAAAACTTGTCTATTTTTGAACGACGCTAGCGTTGTAAGTGGAAATAGACTAAAAGAAAAATATGGAAAAGTGCTCAAAAGCGATATCGTTCAACTTGCTCACCACGGACAAGGTGGAGTAAGCCGTGAATTATACGATATAATAGACGCAAAGTTGAGGCTTTGGCCTACGCCTTCTTGGGTTTGGGTTAAACCTAATTACAAAACGGGCGAAACACGCTCTTGGTTTGGCGTTGATATGGATAACGTAAAAGATAGTGATTTCGTAGGGTGTTTGTATGAAAAATATCCTACCGATTATAGAAATTGTGCACACTGGAAAGAGTGCGCCCCTTATATGAAAGTGACGTTATAAAAAGGAGTATAAAAATGAGCATAAAAGTAGGAATATACGGTTACGGAAACCTTGGAAGAGGGGTAGAATCGGCAATAAGACAAAATCCCGATATGGAAGCGGTAGGCGTTTTTACAAGGCGTGAGCCGTCTAGCGTTAAAACAATTACTGGTATACCAGTATTTCACACGAGCAAAGCAAAGGAAATGACGGATAAAATAGACGTAATGATTCTTTGTGGTGGTAGCGCTACCGACCTACCTGAGCAAACTCCCGAACTTGCTCGTTATTTCAACGTAATTGATAGTTTCGACACGCACGCAAAAATCCCCGAACACCTCAAAAACGTTGACGAGAGCGCCAAAAAGAGTGGAAAGACGGCAATTATTTCGGTTGGTTGGGACCCCGGTATGTTTTCACTTGCAAGACTTTATTCGGGCGCAGTGCTTGTAGACGGCAAAGATTATACCTTCTGGGGCAAAGGGGTTAGCCAAGGTCACTCCGACGCAATAAGAAGAATAGAAGGCGTTCAAGACGCAAAACAATACACCGTACCCGTTGAGAGCGCTCTAGAGAGAATAAGAAATGGCGAAACACCCGAGTTTACCACTCGCCAAAAACACACCAGAGAGTGCTTTGTCGTTGCAAAAGAAGGGGCGGACAAAGCAAGAATCGAAAGAGAAATAGTCACCATGCCTAACTATTTTGCAGATTACGATACTACGGTGCATTTCGTATCACAAGAGGAGTTAAATAAAAATCACGCTGGTATTCCTCACGGAGGCAAAGTAATTAGAGCGGGAAAAACGGGAATCGACGGTAACAATACTCACCTTATCGAATACAGTTTGAAACTCGATTCAAATCCCGAATTCACCTCCTCCGTTCTTATAGCGTACGCAAGAGCAGTAGTTAAGATGAATAAAGAAGGTATAATCGGCGCAAAAACCGTACTTGACGTTGCTCCTATTTACCTTGCTCTCAAAGACAGAGAGGAAATTATAAAAAGTTTAGTTTAATTCTTAATTAATATGTTTGGAAAAAGATTAAAAGAATTAAGAGAAGAAAAGGCGTTATCTCAAAAAGAATTAGCCTCTATTATAGGTTATAATCAATCTATGATTAGTTTTTGGGAAAATGGTGTTAACGAGCCTACGGAAAGCGCTATTAGAAAGATTTCTATATTTTTTGGCGTATCCGCAGATTACCTTTTAGGCTTGGAGGACGAAACAGGAGTTAAACAATATAATTAACTTTATTCTTGTAATTTACAAATTTATTGAAAGAACTGGACGAATTATTTCGCGCAGTTCTTTTTTTATGGCGTTTAATTTTACTTTTGTACATATGTAAATTTGCGCATACTTTAATATGGCGTGTTTTAGCAAGGAGGGGAGAGTTATCACTTTACTTTATCGGGCGTTTGTTGTATAATTAAAAGGTATAAAAAACGAGGTCACAGTTATGAATCAATGGGAAAATTTACTCAATAGCGAGCAACTTAAAGCAGTCAAAGATACCGAGGGCGCAGTACTCGTACTTGCGGGCGCAGGAAGTGGCAAAACTAGGGTTTTGACCTATCGTATCGCTTATTTAATTGCGGAAAAAGGGGTTGCTCCCGAAAATATTTTGGCGGTTACTTTTACTAATAAAGCGGCGGCGGAAATGAGTAAACGTGTGCTTGATATGGTTGGTAGCGGTGGCACGTTGACTACAACTTTCCACTCTTTTTGCGCAAGAGTTTTGCGCTACGAGGCGGAAAAACTCGGTTACACTCAGTCGTACACCATTTACGACGCGCAAGATAGTGAAAAACTCATCAAAAGAATTTTGACGGATAAGCGTGAAACGGACAAAGACGTAAAAGAAAAAGCAATCAATTTCATTTCGTCTTGCAAGTCAAAGGGGATTCCAACAGAGTGCGCTGGGGAGGAGTTTTCTTATATTCGCGACGTCGATTTTTACGTTTCGGTGTACGAAAGATACGAAGAACTTTTGAAAGAGTCCAACGCGATGGATTTCGACGATTTACTTTTGAACGTTTTGAGACTTTTTTCCGCTTTTCCAGAAGTGCTTGATAAATATCAAAGAAGATTTAGATACGTTCTCGTGGACGAGTTTCAAGATACGAATAAACTTCAATACGAAATTATTCGTCTTTTGACCTTGAAGAGCGGTAACCTTTTCGTAGTTGGCGACGACGACCAAAGCATTTATAGTTGGAGAGGGGCTGAAGTTACGAATATGACGGGCTTTAAGAAGGCTTATCCCGACGCGAGAGTATATAAACTCGAACAAAATTATAGGAGTACTCCCGAAATTCTTGCCGTTGCTAATAAGATAATTGCAAACAATTGCGAGCGTATCGGCAAAGAACTTTGGACACAAAACACGACTGGAGTCAAAGTTGAAGTAAAAAGCGCTTATAACGATAGAGAAGAGGCGGATTACGTCGTTGAATCTATCATCAAACTTATACGCCACAACGGTTATTCGGCAAGTGATTTTGCCGTGCTCACCAGAATTAACTCAATCACCCGACTATTTGAAGAAAGGCTCAATATGTACGGCGTTTCGTATAAGGTTTTCGGCGGATTTAAGTTCTACGAAAGAGCAGAAATCAAAGATATGATTGCTTATATGCGTTTAGCGGCTAATCAAAGAGATGACGAGGCTATTTTAAGAGTTATCAATACACCTGCAAGGGGAATAGGTGAAAGCACGGTCAAACAACTTCTCTCTCTTGCCGAGCAAAGAGGGGAAAAATTATACGATATTATTTTTGATATCGACAAAAGAGAAGAACTCTCTCCCGTCGTGCGTAAAAAGGTCGGCGTATTTAGAGATGTTATCTCGGATATAATTAATAAATCTTTGGATTCTTCTATTGACAAACTTGCTCTCTATATAATCGAAAGAGTAGGTTTTGATACCTACTACGATAAATCGGATGAAACCGAGGCAAACAAACTTGAAAATATGCAAGAATTCGTTTCCTCTGCGCGCGAGTTCATAAAAAATAATCCTAATAATCTTGTGGGCTTTTTGCAAAGCGTTTCTCTTATTTCGGATACCGACGGTATGGACGAGAGTGATTACGTTACTATCTCCACCGTTCATATGGCGAAAGGTTTGGAATTTAAAGTCGTTTTCCTCGTTGGTTTAGAGGAAGAAATTATGCCCTCTGCGCGCGCCTTTAACGAAGAAGGCGGAATCGAAGAGGAACGTAGGATTATGTACGTTGCCGTTACTCGCGCAAGAGAAAGGCTTATTATGACGACTGCAAGCACGAGATATCGTTTTAACCAACTAAAAACTCAAATGCCATCAAGATTTTTGAGAGAATCAGGACTGCTTGCAAGTCCGAAACGAGAGGAAGTTTCGCTCAAAATTAATAGACCTTCTCAAATTTTCGAGCGTCCCGTTATTTCGCAAAAAGCAAATTTCGTGCATAAAGATAGCGCCGAGGTGGATAGATACAAAGTCGGTCAAAAAGTTAAGCATCAACGCTTTGGAGTAGGACGTATTATTAATATTGAGGGCGCAGGGGATAACAAATTTGCAAATATTGCTTTTGACGGACTAGGAATTAAGAAATTCTCACTTTCCATAACGCCTATGGAAATAATTGATTAAAGGATTTATTATGAATAAAGCAAGAGAAATTATCGATAAACTTAACCGTTGGAGTTACGAGTACTACACCCTCGATAACCCAACCGTATCGGACGCCGAGTACGACGCCCTTTACGACGAACTTGTAAAGATTGAAAAAGTGAGCGGTATTATTTTCCCCGATTCTCCCACTAGACGCGTTGGCGGAGAACTTTTGAAAGGTTTTGCCGAGCATACTCATCTTGCCCGTTTGTACAGTTTGGATAAATGTAAAACTGAAGAGGAACTACGCTCTTTCGTAGAAAAGATAAAAAAAGAGGACGAGAGCGCAACCTTTACCGTTGAGTACAAATATGACGGTCTCACTATCAATTTGACCTACAAAGACGGATATTTGGAGCGCGCGACTACGCGTGGCGACGGAGTAAAAGGGGAGGACGTTACCGCCCAAATTCTTACCTCAAAGAGCGTTCCTTTGTCAATTCCGTCAAAAGGTTTATACGAGGTGCAAGGAGAGGCTATTATGAAACTTTCCACCCTCAAAAAGTATAACGAAACGGCGGTTGAGCCACTCAAAAACGCTCGTAACGCCGTAGCGGGAGCGGTAAGAAATTTAGATACCGCCGAGACTGCTAAACGCTCTCCCGAAGTTGTTTGTTATAACGTAGGTTACTTTGAAGGAAGAGAGTTTTCCTCTCAAAGCGATATGAATAAATTTATTCAAAACAACGGATTCCGCGGGGGATATTATTTCAAAAAAGCAAGTACCGTGGACGAGGTTATAAACGCGGTTAGAGAAATCGAGTCCACTCGCTCGTCGCTTGACTTTTTGATTGACGGAGCAGTAATAAAAGCGGACTCTCTTGCTCTTCACGAAAGACTTGGTTACACCGAAAAATTCCCAAGATTTGCAATTGCATATAAGTTCAAAGCGGAGGAGATGACCACCACTCTTGAAAAGGTCGTGTGGCAAGTATCAAGAACGGGCAAACTCAATCCTCTTGCAATTCTAACCCCCGTAGATATAGGTGGAGTTACGGTCAAAAAAGCGACATTGAATAACTACGAGGACTTAACGAGAAAAGGTGTAAAAATTAACTCCAAAGTATTCGTTCGTAGGTCTAACGACGTTATTCCCGAAATAACGGGAGTTAGCGAACATAGCGAAAATTCTTACCCCGTTGAAAAGCCTACGGTATGCCCCGTATGCTCTTCTCCCTTGCGTTACGAGGACGTTTTTATATACTGCACGAATAAGGAAAGTTGTATATCTCAAACCGTTTCTGCCCTTGAGCATTTTTGTTCTAAAGATTGTATGGATATAGAGGGACTCAGTGAAAAAACGCTTGAACAACTCTACAACGAACTAGGCGTTAGAAAACCCGTAGACTTGTATTCGCTGACTTTGGATAATCTTTTGACGCTTGACGGATTCAAAGAGAAAAAAGCGCAAAACGTGCTTTCCGCTCTCGAAAAATCAAAAAGCGTTGAACTTTGGCGATTTATCCACGCTCTTGGAATAAAAGGAGTAGGCAAAAAAGCAAGCAAGCAACTTGAAGATAATTTCAAGACTTTGCAAAATATAATGAGCGCAAACAAAGAGCAAATTTTAGGAATTGAGGACTTTGGAGAAATAACCGCGGATAACATTTTGAATTATTTTGCCGATTCAAATAACGCAGAGCAAGTAGAAAAACTTCTCGCGGTAGGATTTACTTTCCCCGAAAAAGAGAGGAAAAGCGGAGTATTCGAGGGAATTTGCGCAGTGCTAACCGGTACTCTTGAAAGATTTAAGCGTTCAGAGGCTAAGGCTCTTATAGAGAACGCGGGAGGCGAAGTTGCCGATTCAATCTCGTCAAGAGTTAACCTTTTGATTGCAGGTGAATCCGCGGGAAGTAAACTCAAAAAAGCGGAAAAACTCAACATCAAAATAATTTCTGAAGAAGAGTTCGTTAAACTTCTCGGAATTTAATATAAAACTCTTGAATTTTTGAATTATATATGTTAATATATAATTTGACCTAATATGGAGGATTATGCTATGCGCAGTATGACCGGTTACGGCAAAGGAGAAGGAGTTTTCGACGGAAGAGAACTCACTGTGGAACTCAAAGCCGTTAATCACCGTTTTTTAGACGTTTCAGTTAAACTTCCCCGTACCCTTCTTTACGCGGAAGATACGATTAGAAAAAATATCGGAGCAAAACTATCTCGTGGACACGTGGACGTTTTCGTGACTTTGGTCGATAAACGAGAGGGCGTTGCTGGTATCACCGTTGATATGGCTCTTGCTAAGCAGTACGTAACGCTTGCAGGTCAACTTGCAAAAGAAAATGGTATCGTAAACGATTTTGGCACGGCGTCACTTCTCAGAGTGCCCGATATTATAACGACTGAATCGGTTGACCAAGACGGATTATTGCCACTTGTTGAAGAGTGTACTCAAAAGGCTTTGGACGCCCTTATTCAAATGCGTGAAAAAGAGGGCGCGGAACTCAAAAAGGACCTCGTAAAAAGAGTGGAACTTATGCGCGCTATGGTGGACGTTATCGAAAAGAGAGCGCCCGCGGTTGCAGAGGATTACAGAGTTCGTCTCACTGAAAAAATTACCGAACTATTAGGTTCAAATATCGACGAGAGTAGAATTTTGCAAGAAGTTGCAATCTTTACGGACAAAGCGAATATCGACGAGGAACTCACCAGACTCAAAGCGCATTTCGTAAGATTCGACGAATATACGGGTGATAGCGAGCCAGTTGGTAGACGTATGGATTTTCTCGTTCAAGAAATGAATAGAGAGATAAATACCACTGGTAGCAAGTCGAACGACGTTGCAATCACTGAGCAAGTATTAAAACTTAAAAACGAACTTGAAAAGGTAAGAGAACAAGTTCAAAATTTGGAGTAATATGGAATCGATAAAATTTGTTAGCATAGGTTTTGGCAATCTAGTTAATATCGATAGAGTAGTTGCCGTTATTAATCCCGATACCCTTCCTTCTCGTAGACTTATAAACGACGCAAGAGACGCGGGCAAACTTCTTGACGCTACTTGCGGAAGAAAAACGAGAGCAATCGTAGTCGTGGATAGCGGTCAGGTTATTTTGTGTGGACTACATACCGAAACTATTGCTACTAGACTTAATTTACAATCAGACGGACTGAAGGAGGAAGAGACGGATGACGAATAGAAAAAAAAGAGGTTTACTTATAGTAATTAGCGGACCTTCAGGAGCGGGAAAAGGTACGGTGATTAAACTTTTAAAAGAGAATATTCCAACTCTTGAATATTCCGTATCCGTAACTACTCGCGCGCCGAGAGCGGGAGAAGTGGACGGTAAGGATTATTTCTTCCGCACCTACGAGGAGTTCAAGATGCTCGTTCACGAACAAGCGTTTTTGGAAACTGCCGAGGTTTACGGCAACTATTACGGTACGCCCAAAGCCTACGTTGAAAAACTTCTTTCAGAAGGCAAAGACGTAATACTCGAAATAGATACTGTTGGCGCGGAGAACGTCAAAAAACAATTTAAAGACGCAGTGTTGATTTTTATTGCTCCTCCCTCTAGCGAAACGCTTAAAGAAAGACTTGAAAAAAGAGGAACGGAAAGCGATTTAGTTAAAGCAAAACGACTTGAAGCGTCTGAAAAGGAACTTGCAAGTATCAAGAAGTACGATTTTATAGTAATTAACAACGAAGTTGAACGCGCGGAAGAGGAAGTACGTTCAATAATCACGGCAATGCATTGCGCCGTAAAACTTAACCAAAATACTGTAAACAAATATATCGGAGGTAAAAAATAATATGATGACCCAACCACCTATTGACAAACTTATTCAAAAGGCAGATTGCAGATACGCTCTCACTTGCGTAGTTGCAAAAAGAGCGCGTCAACTCATAGGACAAGAGCAAGAATATCTTGAAAATAGCGGTATGAAACCCGTTAGTCTTGCTGCAAAAGAAATTTACGAAGGTAAAGTAATTATCCAAAAAGATTAATGCTTACAGGAAAGAAAATCGTTCTCGGAGTTTCGGGTGGCATAGCCGTTTATAAAGCGTGCGATTTATGCAGTCGACTCAAAAAACTCGGAGCAGAAGTTAAAGTAATAATGACAAAAAACGCAACGGAGTTCGTAGCCCCTCTCACTTTTGAGGTGCTATCTAATAACCCCGTCGTTTTTGATATGTGGAAAAGGGACAACGAGTGGGAAGTAGGACACGTTTCACTTGCAGAGTGGGCGGATATCTTCGTACTTGCGCCAGCCACGGCTAACCTTATTGCCAAAATCGTTCAAGGGGTGTGTGACGATATGCTCACCACTACTCTTTGCGCTACGCGCGCGAAGGTGATGATTTGTCCCGCTATGAACGTCAATATGTACAATAACCCCGTAGTTCAAGAGAACATGAATAAACTTTCCGCGATGGGATATCTTTTTACCGATAGTGAAGAGGGCTTTTTGGCGTGCGGTACGACGGGTAAAGGTAGACTTGCATCCGTTGATACTATCGTAGAAAACGTAGTCTACGCGTTATCGTCTAAAAAAGATTATCTTGGTAAAAAAGTTCTCATCACCGCAGGCGGAACACGAGAACTTATTGACGGAGTGAGAAGTATTACTAATCGCAGTAGCGGTAAAATGGGTATGGCGCTTTGCGAGTGCGCATTAAAGCGAGGCGCGGAAGTTACGGTTGTAGCTGGACAAATTTCCGTTCCCGTCCCCAAAAAAGCAAATCTTATCAAGGTGAACTCCACGGAAGAGATGTACGAGGCTGTAATGGCTAACCTTGATAACTGTGATTATATTATCAAATCCGCCGCCCCCGCAGATTACAAGGTTTTGAACCCCTCTACGTCGAAAATTAAAGCGGAAGAGGTTACTTTGAACCTTGTAAAAAATCCCGATATTGCAAAAGAAGTCGGCAAAATCAAGGGAGATAAAAAACTCGTCGTATTTTCCGCAGAGACTGAAAACTTGATAGAAAACGCAAAAGAAAAACTTATCAAAAAGGGCGCGGACCTCGTCGTTGCTAACGACGTAACCAAACAAGGCGCGGGCTTTGAAACGGATACCAACGACGTAGTAGTAATAGATAAAGAAGGTAGACAGTACCCCTCGGGACTCGTATCAAAAAGAGAGGTAGCCGAACTTATTCTTGACAAACTTATTGAACTTTGATGGTTGCAGAGGTAGTTGTTGACATTTCAAATAGCGAAGTCGATAGAGTTTTCGATTATTTAATTCCAGAGGATATGGAATTAGAGGTCGGTATGCGCGTTGCGGTTAATTTTGCAGGAAGAGCGAGTGAAGGATTCGTTGTTAATATCAAAGAAAAATCCGATTTTCCTAGACTCAAAAGCGTATTACGTTTACTTGACGAAGAAAGGCTTATTATTCCCGAACTTATCGAAATGACGGAATTTATGCGCAGACGCTATCATTTGAGATACGCGGACGTTTTGAGACTTTACGTTCCTCAAGCCTTGCGTTCGGGCAAAGTTGCGCCCAAAATAATTACATACGTAGAGAGAACGGATAGTGATTTTGTTCCCTCTAAAAGAGCAAAAAAACAAATAGAGGCGCTTGAATTTATCAAAGAGGGCAAATATTTATTGTCTGAAATGAATCAAAAATTCGGTGCTCAATCAATTAAATCTTTATTGCTTGCAGGCGCTTTGAAAAAGACTTCGGGACGAGTTATGCGCTCTCCCACCTTTGCGCCCGAACAAGATAAATTAGTGAGTCTTATTCCTCAACAACAACAAGCCGTCGACGCTATTTTAAACGGGGAAGGGACTTTTTTGCTACACGGAGTAACAGGTAGCGGAAAAACCGAAGTTTATATGCATCTTATTTCCGAGATGCTAAAAGCGGGAAAAGGAGCGATAATGCTCGTGCCCGAAATATCTTTGACTCCTCAAATATTCAAACTGTTCAAAGGTCGTTTTGGGGAAAGAGTTGCAATTATTCATAGCGGACTTACCGAGGGTGAACGCTTTGACGAGTGGCAAAGAATTCTCGCAGGGGAAGCCCAAGTCGTAATAGGCGCAAGGTCTGCAATTTTTGCTCCCATCAAAAATGTCGGGATTATCATTATAGACGAAGAGCACGACGGCAGTTACGTCAGTGAAAGTAACCCAAGATACGATACCTTTATGGTGGCGAAAAAGAGAGCGGAAATTGCCAAAGCCAAACTCGTTCTTGGTAGCGCTACGCCTTCTATTCAAACATACGCTTTTGCAAAAAGAGGGGATATTCATTATCTCTCTATGCCCAGTAGAGTCAACGGCAAGACTTTGCCCGATATGAATATCGTGGATATGTCAAGGGAACTTCGAGAGGGAAATAGAGGAGTTTTTTCAAGGAATCTTATAGACGAACTCACTCGTTGTATGGAAGAGGGCAAGCAAGCAATTCTTTTTATCAACCGTCGAGGCTTTTCCTCCTTTTTGATGTGTAGGGAGTGCGGTTACGTGCCAAAGTGCGTTGATTGTGACGTTACGCTTACCTATCACAGTCAAGAAAACGTAATGAAGTGTCATTACTGTTCAAAAAGATACAAAGTGCTCGACGTTTGTCCTAATTGTGGTAGCACCACGATTCGACAAGGTAGACCGGGTACGGAACAAATAGTTGCCGAACTAAAAAAACTTTTCCCCGACGTTTCAATTGCAAGGATGGACAACGACACGGTATCGGGAAAGGATTCTCATCACAAGATTTTGTCCTCATTTGGAGAGGGAAAATCAAGAATACTCGTCGGCACTCAAATGATTGCAAAAGGTCACGATTTTCCGAACGTTACTTTGGTTGGTATTTTGGATGCGGATTTGAGTTTGTATCTATCCGACTATATGAGCACGGAAAGAACTTTCCAACTCATCACCCAAGTTGCAGGTAGAGCAGGTAGGGCTGGTTTTAGTGGAAAAGTCGTTTTGCAAACGTACACTCCAAAACATTACGTTTACAGATACTGCGCGTCGTACGACTACGAGGGATTTTTTGAAAAAGAGGCGAATTTGAGACTGGTATCCAAGTATCCTCCTTATTCAAAAATCATAAGGTTGATGTTTACCTCTGAAGACGAGCAAAAGGCGAGGGAGTGCGCAAAAAAAGTTTATAAAAATTGTAAAATTTACGAAGAACAAAATTCTTCCGAATTTATTTATCTCGGGGCAATGAAATCCCCGATAACGAGAATTCAAAAAAAGTATCGTTATCAAATAATTATGAGGTTAAACCTTACCAAAAATACAGAAAAGGTTACCGAAGATATTTATCAAATAATGGACCAAGGTAGAGAAAGTGGGGTATCCGTTTTTGCAGAACTTAACCCCGCTAATATGAATTGAGGTGGATATGGCGTACAGAGCAATAGTAAAAGAGGGCGAACCCGTCCTTAGAAAAATAAGTAGAGAAGTAACCGAGTTTAACGATAAACTCCACACTCTTTTAGACGATATGTTCGATACTATGTACAAGGCGGAAGGAGTAGGTCTTGCAGGTCCGCAAGTAGGAATACTCCGTAGGGTAATAGTAGTTGACTGCGGTCAAAATCAAATAGAAATGGTTAATCCCGTCATAGTTCACTCCTCGGGTGAAGTTGGTATGGTCGAGGGTTGTTTGTCCGTACCCGGAAAAAGCGGATACGTAAAAAGAGCGCAAAAGATTAAAGTTAGTTTCCAAACCAGATACGGTGAGAAAAAGACTAAAACTTTCTTTGATTTCGAGGCGCGCGCTCTTCAACACGAGATTGACCACCTTAACGGAATTTTGTATATAGATAAAGTGGTGGAGGAAGAAACCGATAAATGAAAATAGTTTTTATGGGTACTCCCGAATTTGCTATTCCCTCCCTCGAAGCGTGTCACGCCGAGCACGAAGTAATAGCAGTTATATCTCAACCCGATAGACCTCGAGGAAGAGGGGGCGCGGTTACGCCCTCACCCGTCAAAAAAAGAGCGCAAGAGTTAAATCTACCCGTTTATACTTTTGAAAAGATATCAAAAGAAGGCGTAGAAATTTTGAAATCTCTTGCTCCCGATATAATGGTGACTGCCGCCTACGGACAAATTCTAAGCGAGGAAATATTGAATATTGCTCCTCACGGCGTTATAAACGTTCACGGCTCTATTTTGCCAAACTATCGTGGTTCATCTCCCGTACAACACTCCATTTTAAACGGGGACACCGAAACGGGCGTTACCATTATGCAAACGGCAAAAGAGGTCGATAGCGGTGATATTATCGAAATTACTAAAACTCCTATCCAAGAGGGAGAGGGAACGATATCTCTTCTCGATAGACTGTCAAAAATAGGGGCGGAGACTCTCAAAAAAGTTTTGTCCGATATAGACTCTAATGAGGCGACTTTTACCCCACAAGAGAGTGAAAAGGCAACTTTTTGTAAAATGCTTACAAAACAAGACGCCGTAATCGACTGGAGCGAGGGAGCAAAAACTATTAGTTTGAAAATGCGCGCTTTTGATACGATGGGCGCTTCAACCACGTTAAATGGTGGACTTATGAAAGTTTATAATCCCACCGTTTACGATAATCTTTCGGGAAAAGCAGGAGAGGTTATCGAGGCGAGCGACAAAACGGGCGTGATAGTTGCTTGTGGTACGGGCGCGGTTAAAATAGGTGAAATTTTGCTTGCTGGAGCAAAAAGAACGGACTCGGCAAATCTTGTTCGCGGACGAAAAATAGTTAAAGGCGATATTTTAGGTTAAATGTACTTCAAAAAGGCTTTGGAAATTTTAAAAAAAGTTTACGTTGACGGAGAGTACGTAGGCGACGCTATGAGGATTCTAGGAGAGGAAGATAAATCCATCGTTACGAGAATAGTTTACGGCGTTTTAGAGCGTGATACCGAACTTGATTATTATATCCGTAATCTCACCCAAAAAGCGCCTAAAAAAGTCATCAGCGTAATATTGAAGATGGGAATTTATTCATTTATCTATATGGATTCTCTTCCTAATTACGCCGTTTGTGATAAACTTGTGGAACTCACTAAAAGTATAGGCAAAAGGGAATTAGCCTCTTTTGTGAACGCAGTACTAAAAAGAGCAACCAAAGAAAAAATTCCTCTCCCAGAAAAAAAGGAAGAAAGACTTTCCGTACTTTCGTCCACTCCACTTTGGATAGTCAAAAAGATTTTGCGCCAGTATAAAGAAAACGCGGAGAAGATACTTTTTGCAGAAGGAGAGAGGGATTCGCACGTAAGATGTAATTCTCTTTTGTATTCCAAAGAAGAATTTCAAGAAGAACTCAAAAAGAGAAAGATAGAATTCAAAGAAAGCGAGTGTGGTTTTTACGTAAAGGGAACGAGTGAAATCCGTGACCTATTCGATTCGGGCAAAATAACCTATCAATCACCTTGTTCAATGATTATAGCCACGATAGCCTCAAAAGGTAGCAAGAAGATTCTCGACGTTTGTTCTGCGCCCGGTGGTAAGAGCGTTTATATGTACGAACTAACCAAGGGACAAATTACCTCGTGTGATTTGCACGAGCATAGAGTAGCGCTAATAAAAAGTTATGCAAAGCGTATGAGGGCAAAAATTAGCGCCCTCAAAATGGATGCAAGAGTTTTTACTCCAGAATTTGAAAAGGCTTTCGACTCCGTGCTTTGCGACGTTCCGTGCTCTGGAATAGGCGTTAGATATTCCAAGCCCGATACCCTTATAAATAGACAAGAGAGCGATATTCCTGAACTTGTAAAGATGCAAGAAGAAATTATTCAAACTTCTTCTCGTTACGTAAAAGAGGGAGGAAAACTCGTATATTCTACTTGTACGATATTCAACGAAGAAAACGAAAGAGTAGTGCAAAGATTTTTAGCAAACAACTCGGATTTTTACGTAGAAGAAGAAATTAAAATGATTCCGGGAATTAATTCCAAAGAGGGATTTTACGCAGTGGCGATAAGGCGAAAATGAAAATTTTACTTACCGATTTAAATAAAAGCGAAATAGAAGAGTTCGTACTCTCGATGGGCGAGGCAAAATATAGAGCAGAGCAAATTTATCAAGGATTAAAAGAGGGTAAAGAATTCGCTCAGATGAGCGCGCTTGGTAAATCTTTGAGGGCAAAACTCGAAGAAAAAGCGGACGCCGTGGGAGTCAAAATACTTGAAAAACTCGTCTCCAAGGACGGCACGGTCAAGTATCTTTATCGTTTGCGTGACGGTAACGTCATTGAGGGCGTTTTGATGAAATACAAATATGGCAACACAATTTGTGTTTCTACCCAAGTTGGTTGCAGGATGGGTTGCAAGTTTTGCGCGAGCGGTATAGGTGGACTGGTCAGAAATTTGTCTGCCGGAGAGATTATCGGTCAAGTAATTGCAGTCAACGTAGACTCGGGCGGAACGACGGAAAATAGAGCGATTACGAATATCGTTTTGATGGGGAGCGGTGAGCCTCTCGATAACTACGATAACGTTATTAAATTCCTCAAACTATTAAAAGACGAATACAAAATAAGTTTAAGAAACGTATCGCTTTCAACCTCTGGTCTTGCGGATAAAATAAAGATGCTTGCAGACTCCGAACTACCAGTGACGCTAACTATTTCTTTGCACTCTCCACAAGACTCGGAAAGAGAAAAAATTATGCCGATTAACAAGGCTTATAATCTATCCGCGCTTATTGATTCGGCAAAATATTATTTCAATAAAACAGGAAGAAGGGTTATATTCGAATATGCAATGATGAGGGGAGTAAACGACGACGAAGAATCGGCCGTTAAACTTGCTAAACTCATAAAAGGCTTTCCCTCTCACGTGAATTTAATTCCCTTAAATTACGTAAAAGAGCAAGGCGCTTTGACTCCTACGAGTAAAGATAAAATATCGGAGTTTATGACTCTTCTTGAAAAATTAGGAGTGTCGGCAACTAAGAGAAGAACGATGGGCTCGGATATTGCGGGCGCTTGCGGACAACTCAGACGAAAATATCTGGAGGAAAACTGATATTAAAGGTATAGTTACTAAAATTTTAAGTTTTGAGCATTACGTGCTTTGTGATGACGGCAAAACCTATCTTTGTAGACTTAGAGGAAAACAAAGGCGAATAGGAGAGGTTTACGTCGGGGACAAGGTGGAATTTACCACGTGCGGAAAGATAGGTAATATCGAAAATGTTTTGCCTCGTAAAAACTCATTGATTAGACCTTACGTTGCAAATATAGATATTGCTTTTATCGTGGTAGCAATCGAACCCGAACCCGATTTATTGCTCGTTGATAAACTAATCGTTTCTTGTTTTAATAGTGATATCAAGCCTATAATCGTAGTCAATAAGTGCGATATAAAAAGCGATAC
>JAZQYG010000129.1:0-2980 GCA_045633305.1 Clostridia bacterium
ATGCACGGATTAAAACTTGCAGGTATCGACCTCAACCGTAAAGTTCTTGCTGATATCGCAGTAAGCGACAGCGTAGCATTTGCATCTCTTTGTGAAAGCGCAAAGAAAGCACTCGCGAAATAATTAATTGTAAAGCCACCCTGTTAAGGTGGCTTTACCGATAATATGGAACGTATCAGTTCGACGACAAATTCAAAAGTAAAGAAGGTCGCAAGTTTAAAAGATTCAGCATCTCGCAAAGAGCAAAAACTTTTCGTAGCAGAAGGCGTTAGAATCGTAAAAGACGCGGGAGTTAGCCCCGTTGAGTTGTATATTACCGAAAATCATTTAGATTTTGGGGAAAAATACGAAGAGATTTGCCCAGTTTATCTAGTTAGCGAAGAAGTCTTTGCAAAAATGAGCGATACCAAAAGTCCTCAGGGAGTTTTAGGTGTGTTCTCTTATCCCGACCTTGCTCTTAAAAAACCGCAAGGGGATTACGTTATCGTGCTTGACGGCGTATCCGACCCCGGCAACGTGGGTACGGTTATTAGAACTGCGGGCGCGTGCGCGTTTAAAGACGTTTATCTTGCCGGTTGCGCGGACCCATTTTCGCCAAAAGTCGTACGCTCTTCAATGGGCGGAGTATTTAGAACGAGAATAAGCGTGGGCGAAATAGAGGATATCATTACTCTATTGAAGGGTAACAACGTTGAAATTTGTACTCTCGATATGGGCGGAGAATCGATATTCGAGGCAAAGGTCAATTTGCCGGTTGGGTTAGTTCTTGGTAGCGAGGCGAGGGGAGTAAGTAGTTATACGAGAGAAAATTCTGATAAAATTCTCGCTCTTCCCATGAAAGACGACACCGAATCGCTTAACGCGGGTGTAAGCGCGGGAATAGCAATGTATCTGATAGGTTTCAAAAAATAATTAAAGGAGAATTATTATGTCCGGACATAGCAAATGGGCGAATATTAAACACAAAAAAGGTAAAAGTGACGCGGCTCGCGCAAACGTATTTACCAAAATAGGAAGAGAAATTGCAATCGCAGTTAAATCCGGTGGTAGCGACCCCCAAAGCAATTCCAAACTTCGTGACGTTATATTGAAGGCTAGACAAGCCAACATGCCTAATGATAATATCCAAAGAAGTATCAAAAAGGCGTCTGGTGAACTTGGTTCAATCAACTACGAAGAAATGGTATACGAAGGATACGGCGTGGGCGGAACGGCGTTTATCGTAGAAACTCTTACCGATAACAAAAACCGTACTGCAAGCGACGTTAGAGCAATATTCAGTAAAATGGGCGGAGCGCTCGGCTCAACTGGTTGCGTATCTTATATGTTCACCAAAAAAGGCGTTATTATCGTAGACGGCGCAAGCACCACGGAAGACGAACTTTTTGAACTTGCAATCGAGGCTGGAGCAGACGACGTAGTAGCAAGCGACGACGTATTCGAAGTTACTTGCGCGCCTTCCGAACTTTCTGCAGTTAACGAATTTTTATCTGCTAAAGTTAGCGTGCTTTCGGCAAATATCGATATGATTCCCGATAACACCGTTATACCTAGCGCAGACCACGCTGCAACTCTTATCAAGATGATTGATAGATTAGAGGAAAACGACGACGTTCAAAACGTTTATCACAATGCAGTTCTTCCTGAAGAAGACGAAGAAGAATAAAAATGAGTGTAATTAATCAAACCGAATCCGCCAAAAAAGCATCTTACAGACTGTCTACGGCGGATTCTGCTTTAAAAAACGAAATATTACTTAAAATTGCTGATTTTGTAACGAGTTCAACGAGTGAAATTTTGTCGGCAAACGCTCTCGATATGCAAAAAGGAGAGAGTTTATCTGAAGTAATGAAAGATAGACTCTTTTTGAATCAAGATAGACTGCAAAAAATGGCGGAAGGGGTAAAAGCCCTCGTTGCTCTTCCCGACCCCGTTGGTAGACTTCTTTCTAAGCACCTCACGAAAGACGAGTTAATCGTAAAGAGAGTGAGCGTACCTATCGGAGTCGTTGGCGTTATTTACGAGGCAAGACCAAACGTTACGGTGGACGTAGCCTCCCTTTGTATTAAGTCTGGTAACTGCGTAGTACTACGTGGTGGCAAAGACGCTATCAACACTAACCGCGCTCTTGCTAAAGTGGTAAAATCTGCGCTTGAGTCTTTTGGACTTAGTGATTGCGTTCAGTTCATAGACGACGAAACGAGAGAATCAACCGCAGAACTTTTAAAAGCGGATAAATTCGTGGACGTAATTATCCCTCGCGGTGGAGAAAAACTCAAACAATACGTTCTTGATAATACTACTATCCCCGTTATTTGTTCGGCAGGTGGGGTATGTCATACCTACGTAGAGAAAACTGCCGACCTTGATATGGCGAAAGAGATTGTAAAAAATGCAAAACTTTCCCGTCCGTCCGTTTGTAACGCGCTTGAAACTTTACTCGTAGATAAAGAAGTTGCCAAAGACTTTTTGCCTACCGTTTTAAGTGAACTCAAACGAGAAAAAGAGGTTATCGTCTACGGTGACGAAGAGTGCAAAAAATTCTATCCCGAAACAATCGTTATAGACGAATCGGGCTACTACGTAGAGCATTTAGATTACAAAATAAGTGTAAAAGTAGTTGACGGAATAGACGAGGCAATCGACCATATCAATAAATATGGCACTCACCATAGCGACGCTATTATTACAAAAGACGACGCTAAATCAAGTCTATTTATTAAGAGTATAGATAGCGCGGACGTTTACGTGAACGCCTCTACAAGATTTACCGACGGGTTTGAGTTCGGACTTGGTGCAGAGGTTGCAATTTCTACTCAAAAACTCAACGCTCGTGGAGCTGTTGGACTTAACGAACTCACTACCTATAAGAACGTAATACTTGGCAAAGGACAAGTAAGGAAATAATGGAGATAATTCCACTTAATAAAAGTCATCACCAAGAATTTTTAAAATTAAATGAAATCGTGATGCAAACTCT
>JAZQYG010000130.1:0-2794 GCA_045633305.1 Clostridia bacterium
AAAGCCGTAAATACTACCAACGGGAACAGTCATATTCAAATCGTTCACGGCAAAAAGCCCACGAAAACTCTTTGAAAGTCCTTTAATTTCAATAGCGTTCATAAAATGCTCCTTATATTTCAGTTTGCCATACAATTATACTGAAACAATGTTATCAAAACGCAAAGTTTATGTTTTTGAAATGTAATTTATTTGTTAATAAAATGTAAAAGCGGCTACGCCATACAACGTAACCGCTTTATTTGCTTATTATATTTACTTTTCGCTTTCATTTAAGAGTTCTTCTGAAAGTCTTAAAATCTCATCTCCGTATTTTGCTTTGCCTTTGTTTAACACCAATCTATATATGGGATAAGCAACAGCCATAGGCACGCTACCAATAGCCATAAGTACGATACCCCAAAGCCAAATATTCCACTCTAAAATCATTGTAAGCCCAAGCCCGAAAATCAAAGCGCCAAGGACACCAAGAACGAGCGACCATATAACGGCAGTATTCTTTACGAACCCGTCTAATCGTCTTAATCTTTCAAGTTTGGTTTCCGTTTTTTCTTGCGGTGCATATTGACGACGAATACTGTCAATTTCTTTTCTTTCTTCTTGCGAAGGTGCTGTGTATCTAAAATTAAATTGATTGCTCATTGTGTATATTTTCCTTTTGTATTTCTTTCATTTTTTTATTTGCCGATATTATCATATAGATTCCAATTCCTATGGATGCAAAACTTACGACCATTCCCGTAAGAGTATTAAACAGCGATATATTTATTTCGCCTTCGCTAAACATAGTAAGTAGCGCAGTTTGCAGAGCAAGTATTGAAACAAGCGAATCTACAAGATTGATATTTCTAATCGCTCTAACGGTTAAATCCGTTTGCTTGTGCGCTCTTATAAAAGAGATAATCGACATTGTAATTTTATAAAATGCATACGCCGCATAAGCGAATATCGTCCAACCTATATAGGTAAAGTGCGCATCACTAAATATCATTTGTGCGATAGCCGCAGAAAGCGCAATATTGAGAATAAGCGTGATAACGCCACTATTACGATAAACCTTTGCTTTTATATATTCATCGTTTTGCGTTTTAATTTTTTTGCTAACTTTGTTTTTATGATAACCAAGTATGCCACCACGAATAAACGCAAGTGCAATGTAAAACGCCGCTAATGCTCCATACCAAATAGAACGGTTTGCAATACCCATATATGCATTGAAACCACTAAACAACAAACTCATCAAAAACGAGCCTATCGCAAAAATTACCGTTCTAAACCCAAAATTGCGGAGAAGTAAACGAGTAAATTCGTAGCTTTCCAAAAAAGACATAATACCCGCTTTCATTTTAGGGAAAAGTGGGATAACAAGATAAACGCTATATGCAAGGGAAAGTCCTGCTATTCCAAAAAGCGTATAAGCAATTATTGCAAGTGCATTTCCGTCATAGTCAACAAGCAACATTAAAAGCGCACCGATAGCACTTATAATCGTTATAATAAAAGTCAACACTTTTACCCAAGTAGGTGGATTTAATATTTTCTTCCAAAGAGAGCGAAAATCAATCTTCATAAACAACGTCCTTTAATATAATTGTAAAAGTACTTCCTTTGTTTACTTCGCTTTGAACAGATATTTCTCCGCCCAAAATATCAATTACCTTTTTTACAAGCGCAAGACCAAGTCCGTTTCCTTGCGTAGAGTGAGAAGTATCGCCTTGATAAAATTTCTCAAAGATTTTTGCTCCTACTTCACTCGTCATACCGCATCCCGTATCGGCAACCTTAATTTCCACGTTTTTATCTATGCGTTTAAGCGCTATATCTATTTTCCCATTGTCGGGGGTAAACTTAATAGCATTTGAAATAAGGTTATTCCACACGATTTCTAATAAACTCTTTGACGAGATAATATTAACGTCGTCAAAATCGCAATTAAGTTCAAGATTTTTCTTTTCGATAAGCGTTTCAAATTCAACTACACTTTCGGCAAGTGCTTCGGTTAAATTAAACGCTTCGTGCTTTTCTTGTATTTCTTGGTTTTCAAGTTTGTTAAGTTTTAAGATATTCGTAATTAAGTCGGTAATACGCTTTGATGCTGCAATCAACGTTTTTGAGTAATTCTTTCTCGTTTCACTATCAAGAGTTTCGTCTTGAAGTAAGGTTGCATAGTTTTGAATAACGGCAAGTGGCGTTTTTATCTCGTGAGAAACGTTGGAAATAAAATCGGTTTTTAATACTTCGTTCTTTTGAAGTTCCACAGCCATTTTGTTGACGTTATCCATAATCAAATCGTATTGATTATATTTTCCGTATTCGTGCGTGATTTCAAGACGAGTGGAAAAATCGCCGTCGGCTATTTTTTCAGTCGCTTCTAATATCTTTTTTGTAGGGCGTTCCACCGTTAATTTTCTGCGAATCCAATCAAAAACAACGCAAAGGGTAGCAAGAATAATTATTTCGATAAGGATTAGTATTGCAATCCACGTAACGTTATCCGTTCTTTCTCGAATATAGTCGTAAATAAGTATTGCAATTTGCATAATAACGGCTATGAGAATAAAAAACGAAATAGCACCCGTCCAAGTAAAACCTACGGACGCAACTTTTTTCTTTTTCATTTTAACACCACCTTGTAGCCAAGACCGTGAACGGTAGCAATTTCAAATCCGTCGCATTGAGAAGTCTTTTCACGAAGTTTAGCCATATATACGTCAACCGTTCTACTCGTAGTTGAAGAATCGTAATCCCAAAATTCTGCCATAAGCGCAGAACGGGTAAACGTCTTTTTTGGATA
>JAZQYG010000131.1:0-1675 GCA_045633305.1 Clostridia bacterium
AAGAGAAGAATACGTACTCATCTTGTCTCCGTCAACGTCCGAAAGTTCGTAAGCGTTGTTTCCTCCGCGAACACCTATATACGCGTCCATTTCCTTCATACGGAAAGAGTCGTATTTTGCCATAAGTTTGGCTTGTTCTTCGCTCATACCCATCAAGAGTCTGCGTTTTATCTTGTTGTTACCAAGTTCAACGAAAGGTATTGCGCCGACTTTGTAACACTCTTCAATAAGAGCCTCTACGAAAACGGTGTCAACTCCCGTTGCCTCTATCAAAACTTTTTCGCCTTTCTTCAGCGAGCAACTGTAGTTTACGAGGTTTTTTGCCAGTGTTTTTATTCTTTCATCACATTTCATATATTCACCTATACTCGCACGAATCCCGCGCTTTCCATAAAGCGCATAAATGCGTTCCTTCCTTTTTCGTCGTCTTTGAATACTGCCGTATCTTCAAGGATTTTTTCCGAAACTTCACCGATATATTCACGGATTCTGTTTTTTACCTCGTCCTTATTTAAATTTTCGGCAAGTAAACTATCTATCATATCCCTATGTTTATAGAGAATATCCTCTTCCTTTTGATAGGAGTGCGAGGATTCACCCCTCAAAATTTCCCCTATCATATCCATTTCTTTTGCAAGTCTACCAGGGAGAACGAATAGCCCCATAGCCTCAATGAGTCCTATACTCTCTTTTTTGATATGGTGGCGCTCTTTGTGCGCGTGGAATATGCCGTCTGGGTGAGCCTCACTCGTTCTGTTGTTACGAAGGAGCAAATCTATTGAATACTCACCGTCAACCTTTCTTGCAATAGGAGTGACCGTATTGTGTTGCTCCGTGGTTTTTGCAATAATGTCCACGGACTCGTCCGAATAATTTTGCCAAAATGCTCTTATATATTCCGACGCCAAAGCAAGTTGCTCTTTATCTTTTGAATAAAGTCTGATATCGCTATTATACCACTCTTGCACTGCAAAACGAACTTCGGGAAATTTATCGTGCGTAAAAGTCCACCTTTCTTTGGTAAAATGCACGGGCATCAAGTGTCCTCCGCCTTGGTAATGCTCGTGAGTTAGTATCGAGCCACCTACGATAGGCAGATTTGCGTTTGAGCCTGCTATATAACTTGGAAAGAGCGAAACGAACTCAATAAGCCTTTCAAAAGTTTTTTTGTCAAGACTCATAGGTCTATGTTCACTCGAAAATATTATACAATGCTCGTTAAAGTAGGCGTACGGCGAATATTGCAAATTCCACTTTTCTCCCGACAAAGTCAACGGAACGAAACGCAAAGTTTGGCGCGCTGGATAGTTCACTCTACCTTTATAACCAAGATTCTCCACGCAAAGCATACACTTTGGGTAAGAGGTATTTATGCTTTTGAGAAGTTTTGCCGTGTCTTTGTTATTCTTTTCGGGTTTTGATAGATTGACCGTTATTTCAAGTTCGGCTTTTTTACCAGAGTAAGTCCATTTGAGATTTTTGCGAATTGCGCTCAGTTTTACGTAATTGCTCTTTATCCCAAGGTTATATAAATAAGAAAGAGCCTTTTGGGGAGAATCGCTTTCATAATTGCGCTTAAACTCTTTGACGACTTCGCTCGGCATAGGAGTGAGCGCGCCAAGAAGAGCAGTCTCAAACATATCCCTCTCTTCCTCAACTATAAGACCGTTTGAAA
>JAZQYG010000132.1:0-3319 GCA_045633305.1 Clostridia bacterium
AAGGCTTGGATTTTTTCGGTATATATATTCCCGTCGTCAAAAATTTCGTAATCGGTCAAAATGTACTGTTTGCCCATTTCGGAAAGAGTGGGAACTTTAATCTCGTAAAACCACTCGTCTATCAAAGTTCCGTCGGGGAAAAATTCTTTTTCTCTCATAATTTTCGCTCCTTTTAATCAATCAATAATTGATTCTCTTATCTTCTACTAACCATTATACCTTAAAATAGAAAAAAGTAAATTAAAAAATATCAAAAAAATATCAAAAAAAATAAAAATTCTTTGTCAAACGACTAAACTTATGTTATACTTAAATTTAGTATAGGCGTTTGCCCATTTATGAGTTAAGGAGTATATTTATGTTTGAAAAAATTACGCCCGAACAAGCGGGTATTTCTTCGAAACAAATTAGAAAATTTATCGAAATACTAGAAAAACGCGGTGCGTGTACGCACGGAATCCTTTTTATGAAAGGAGATAAAATTTTTGCCGAAGGTTACTGGAAACCTTTTAATAAAGATTTCAACCATAGGATGTATTCCGAAACGAAATCTTTCGTGGGCGTTGCAATCGGACTTTTACTAGAGGAAGGTAAACTTTCTTTGGACGATACTATCGTTTCGTTTTTCCCCGAAAAGATGGATAGTGAACCCCAAAAATATTTAGACAAACTCACTATTCGCGATATGCTCACCATGTGCACAATCGGCGAGCCCGCCGGTTGGTTTTCAAGCAAAGACGAGGACCGTACGCATATATTCTTAAATACTGCGCGCAATTTCCCTCATCCGTCTGGCACGATTTTCGGTTACGATAGCGCAAGCACCCAAGTCCTCTGCTCTCTCGTTGAAAAACTTTCAGGCAAACGCATGCTTGATTACTTGAAAGAAAAACTTTTTAATGAAATGGACGCTTTTCAGTCGGCGACTATCCTCAAAACCAAAAACGGTGACACTTGGGGAGATTCTGCTTTAATTGCAACTTTGCGCGATATGGCGAAATTCGGAAGGTTTTTATTAAACTACGGAGTTTGGAACGGCAAACGTTTGATGAGTGAAGAGTATTTAAAAACTGCTACCTCAAAAGTAGTTGACAATCACGCAAACGCCCACTATAACGCTTACGGTACGCAAGGATACGGATATCAATTTTGGCGAGTTTGCGGTAACGGTTTTTCTCTTATAGGCATGGGAGACCAACTAACTGCTTGTTTCCCAGATAAAGACCTTGTGTTTGCTTACGTTTCGGACAATCAAGGCAAAAACAAAAAAATCAGAGAAATGATTTATGCAATCCTTGAAGACCTAATAATCGACGAAATGCAAGATACTCCTCTTCCTGAAAATAAAGAAGAAGAAAACAAATTAAACGAACTGTTATCAAACCTTGAACTTTTCTCTTTAAAAGAAAACGAGGACTCTCCTTTCCGTAAAGAATTAGACGGGGCAACTTATATTTGTGAAGAAAATAGGATGGGAATCAAAAATTTCTCGTTCCACTTCACAAGCAAAACCGAGGGTGAATTCCATTACGAAAACGAACAAGGAAAGAAAATCTTACCTTTCGGAATAAATCACAACGTTTTCGGAAAATTCCCTCAACTCGGCTATTCTGATGAATTCGGCGGAAAGAAAACGACTAACGGACACACCTACAACGACGCAGTCTCCTTTACTTGGTTAGAAGAAAAGAAATTGATGATATACGTACAAATAATCGACAAGTATTTTGGAAACATCAGTATGCTCTTTGCCTTCAAAGGCGACGACGTATTCGCAAGATTTTCCAAAACTGCGGAAAGTTTCCTAATTGAATACGAAGGCTCAATGATAGCCCACAAAAAATTAGACTAAAAAATCATAGTAAAAAAGCACGCGTTGTCGCCCTTCCCTTAATGAAGAGCGACAAAGAAATAAATCCGTGCAAGGATTTGTGAAATTCGCTTAAAGCGAGTCAAATTGCTTACGCAGTGAAATTTTGCTTGAGCAAAGTGAAGGATTTATTTTATTTCATTTTTGCATAGCAAAAATTTCATACCAAAGGTATTTCACTTTTAGCATTTTGCTAAAAATTTCATTACTTATAAAACTGTTTTGTGGATACAAAAGCGCACTATACTTCATTAAAAGTGAAAGGTAGTGCGCTATACTTTTGTTATGTGCTAAAAATCCCTAAGTTAAGAGCCATTACGGTCGATTTTTTTATTATCGACAAAAATTTTAAAAAAATGAGCAAAAAATCGTT
The DNA here is from genome assembly GCA_045633305.1 of Clostridia bacterium. Classification (GTDB taxonomy): domain Bacteria; phylum Bacillota; class Clostridia; order Christensenellales; family RUG350; genus RGIG2224. The sequence continues at coordinate 2,244 of JAZQYG010000132.1, forward strand.
GACATAGGACTTTTTTGGTGTATAATATAATCAAAGGTCAAAGAAAGTCAAACTTTTAAAACGGAGGAAAAATGTCAAACGTTAGTGATATAATTGAACAGTTTATTCTTTCCACGATAGGAGAGGATAACACGATGGATTTATCAAGAAACGAACTGGCTACCTATTTTGCCGTTGCTCCAAGTCAAATCAATTACGTTTTGAATACGAGATTTACCTTAGAGCGTGGTTATATCGTGGAAGGCAAAAGAGGCGGTGGCGGTTATATTAGGCTTTATAAAATTGAGCCTACTTGTAATTTGCTAAAATCAATATACGATTCACTGGAAAATGAAATAAGCGAACGTCAAGCAGTTCATCTTTTGACTAGACTTTATAATGATAGCGAGATAACGGAAAGCGAGTTTTATTTGCTATCGGCGTCAATTAGCGACAAGGCGCTAGCAGGAACGCCCGTAGGCAAAGAATCTCTGCGTTCTGGAATATTAAAATCAATTTTGCAAAGGCTTATGCAGATAAAAAGGAGGTAGAGTATGATTTGTGAAAAATGTGGAAAACGCAAAGCAAGCGTTCATATAGAAAGTTACGTTAACGGCGTGTATAAAGAAAGACATTTATGTTCAGTGTGCGCAAGAGAAGAGCAAGAAGGCTACGATTCAATGAACACCGCGGGATTTTTATCTTCAATGTTTGCTCCGCCTTCATCTACCGCAAAAAAATGTAAAGCGTGTGGACTCACAGAAAAACAGTTTTTAAAAAGCGGATATTTAGGTTGCTCGGAGTGTTACGAAACCTTTAAAGATTCGGTAGAGTCTTTGGTTCGTAAAGTTCAAGGTAGTACCGCGCATATAGGCAGAACGCCTACTCCTACTGCTCAAACGTCTACTCCAAAGAGCGAACTTGAAAAGTTAACGGAGGAATTAAATATTGCGCTTAAAAAGGAAGATTACCAAACTGCGGTAATTTTACGTGATAAGATTAAAAAATTAAAGGAGGGAAAATAATGAACGCATACGACGGTATAGTAATTAGTTCAAGAGTAAGACTTGCTCGTAACGCAAAACTCGTTCCATTTC
>JAZQYG010000133.1:0-2182 GCA_045633305.1 Clostridia bacterium
AAACCTATACAAATAGTTGATACGTCGCACTTGATATAATTCATGGTGTCGAATATCGCCATACCTGCAGTTACGCTTCCTCCTGGACTATTAATGTAAAGACTAATATCTTTATCGGGGTCTTTGCCTTCGAGGTAAATGAGTTGCGCAACTACAATATCTGCTACAACGTCGTTTATCTCGCCTGTTAAAAATATAATTCTGTCTTCAAGTAATCTTGAATAAATATCGTAAGAACGCTCACCTCTGTTGGTCTGTTCTACAACCATAGGTATTAAACTCATTTTTTTACCTCCTTTTATTTATACGCTTTGGTAACACCGATTATTATCGGCAAAATAAATTATTTTATTCTTTGTCCGCCGTTTTTGCGGTGGTCTTCTTTGCTCCGCTTGCAGTAGTCTTCTTTGCTCCAGTTGAAGTAGTTTTCTTTGCACCGGTTGATGCGGTAGACTTTTTAGCGGTAGCGGGCTTTTTCTCTTCTTTCTTTTCTTCGCTCTTTTCAACGTAAGTGTTGTTAGCGTTCAAAAATGCAGTAAGTTTGCCGTAAATAAGGTCGTTTGCTATGTAATCAAGTTGACGCTCGGATACGGTCTTTTTGTATTCTTCGAGTTCTTTGCCAGCAGATTTTGCAACCTCGGCAAGTTTAGCGTCGATATCTTCAGCGGTAACTTCGAGTTTTTCGCTTGCAATAATTGCTTCAAGAACAAGACGAGCCTTAACGTTACGCTCTGCGCTCTCTTTGTACTCTTTGCGAAGGTCTTCTCTCGTCATTTTAATCATTTCGAGATAAGAATCGAGGTTCATACCTTGATACATAAGTCTATATTCGAATTGTTGGATTTGGTCGTCGATTTGACGCTCTACCATAACTTCGGGAATTTCTACTTCACTTGCATCAGCAATTTTTTCGATAAGCGCGTTCTCTGCTTCTGCTTGAGCACGTTTGTCGCCTGCGTCTTTGAGTTTTTTCTCAACGTCTGCTTTGTATTCGGCAAGAGTGTCGAATTCACTTACGTCTTTTGCAAACTCGTCGTCAAGTTCGGGAAGTTCCTTTTTCTTGATTTCGTGGAGTTTAATTGCAAATACTGCGTCTTTTCCTGCAAGTTCAGCCGAGCCGTAGTTTTCGGGGAATTTTACGTTGATATCTTTTTCATCACCGATATTCATACCCTCAACTTGCTCTTCAAATCCGGGAATAAACATACCCGAACCAAGTTCAAGATTTTGCTTTTCAGCAGTTCCGCCTTGGAATTTTACTCCGTCAACGCTACCACTGTAGTCGATTACTACGGTGTCGCCGTTTGCGCAAGCGCGGTCGGTTACGTCTACGAGTCTACCTGCTCTCTCTTGTGCTCTTTTGAGTTCGCCCTCAACAGCCTCTGCTTCTACGGGATAAACGGTCTTTTCAACGGTTAATCCTTTGTATGCGCCGAGTTTAACCTCGGGTTTAACGGTTACGTAAACGATAATCTTTGCTCCGTCGTCCGAAATATCCTCGATATCAAATTCAGGATTTGCTACGGGTTCGAGTTCGGTGTGTTCACTGAGCGCTTGTCCGTAGTAACCGGGGATGCTTTCGTTGATTGCGGTCTCAAAGAAAACGCTTTTGCCGTACATTTTCTCAATAAAACTTCTGGGTGCTTTACCCTTTCTGAATCCGGGAATTTGGAAATGATTCTTATCTTTTTGATAAGCGGATGCAATTGCTTTTTCCCAGTCCTCTTTGTCTAGAGTGAAAACGAATTTCACTACACTTTTCTCTTGTTTTTCAACAGAATACGTCATTATAAAGTCCTCCGAATTGTATAATTCAAATTAAAGTCGTCTACATATATTAACATAAAATAATAATAAAGGCAAATATTTATCGCCACTTAACTAGGATTTTTAAGTAAATGATTGCGAATATAACGAAAAAGTAGTATAATATCGCTATGCCAACAGACGTTATAACTCTATCCGCCCTTGCAAAAGAACTTGACGCTCTCTTAAAAGGCGGAAGAATCGACAAAATTTATCAACCGGAAGAGGACGAAATAACCCTCTCCATCTACACTCAAAGCGGGAATAAAACTCTCGTGATTTCGGCAAGCCCAAATCTTCCTAGACTTCATATCACAAAAACAAAAAAGGAAGACCCCGCTAGCGCGCCTTCTTTTTGTATGTTGCTCAGAAAACA
>JAZQYG010000134.1:0-2410 GCA_045633305.1 Clostridia bacterium
AACCTTAAGAGCACGCTTTACACTGTAACCTGCTTCTATTGCATCGGCAGGGAGAGTCTTTGCACTGAAATTAAAGTCAATGTTCGTGTCAGCACTACCGAGAGCCATCGTTCCGAGGTCGGATGAGAGTTCATCCCAATCTGCCTCGTCCATATCGGGTCTGGGTGTAAGAGATGAGAAGCCCATATTAAGGTCTATATATGTTGCGGTTGCGGTCAAATCGCAGTTCGGCATATCAAAAGTAAGCTCGCTCTGCTTTTTTTCTTCATCGGTAAAAGGTACGTCCTCGCGAGAGAATTCCCAACCTGTGAAATACTTACCATCAATTTCGGGAGCAACAAGCTTTACGGTAGTGCAAGGCTCAACTGTTGCTGTGCTACCTTTAGCAGAACCGTCAACATAAATCGTCGCGCCACCATTGGCAGTAAAAGTGCGATTCTTTTGGATGAGAACCGAGTTGCCGTCTAATTCGTAAGAAAGTTTGTTGTCATATCCTTGATAATCCCACCAATTTCCAACATTAGGAATTGCATAATCACCATTTGTATTCGATTTTATAAACTTAAAATTAGGATGATCTGAGAAGCCAAAATATAGCCTTGGCATCAGACCCGAATATGCCGCATTTTGCATGCCACAGGTGATTGAATCAGGTGATTCTATTGTTGCATTAAAATCACCATTCATATAGATTGCTCCTGATTCATTCGCAGAGGTTGAATGTAAAGCCGCACCGTTAGTTGCGTTTATATTTAACTTCGAAGTAACACCACCGATTATGCTCAAATTGTTGTGGTCACCTCCTGAAAGATAAATACCGCCTTTGCCGGTAATCGTCAAGGAACTGTCGTCAGCAATTGTTATTGCTACTGTTTTGTTTGAAAAATCGCTGGCAAATTTAATAGCGTATCCCGACGGTGCATTGATAACACAATCTCCGTATACGTTTATATCCGTAAAAATTGAATCAGTAGTATCCACTTCAATAGGTCCACCGTTGTAATTATTTAAATTTATAACCAAACTGCTTGGTCCGGTCGATGTTATGGAATAACCTTCGCCCGAATGGTTTCCGGGCATTGTTGCTACATCATAAACGTCATTGCCGATTTTTATCGTTTTGTAATAATCAGCAAGTCCTAAAGCACTCGCACTCAAAGCGGAAAAGGGTATCATACCGATTACCATAACGAGTACAAGCAAAATACTTAAAAATCGTTTTTTCATTTTCTTTTCTCCTTTTAAATTTTTTAGGCGGAAACCGCCGTGTCGGTGAGCTTGACTTGCTCTAAAATTTCGATGAACTGTTCCTTTTCGTCGGTCAACCGCAGACAGCTTGATTTAAGCACTACTCGCATTTGACCGGGTAAGGTGTGGACTTTTCCGTTTTCATCTAAAATTTCAACGTAGAAATACCACATTGCCGATTCTCTGTTAGGCAACCGTTCGGGACAGTAAAAATGTATCGTTCTGTTTTGCCTTTTGATTTGAAACAGACAGTACGTTTTATCCGTTGCACTTGTTTTTGAAATGTCAAACGGATTTTGTCCTCTCTCAAAATACATTGAGAATTTTTCGCTCGGCTCGTTGATAAAAAGATAATCGGTTGTCGGATTTTCTTCGTCCATCAGATATTCAAGTCCTTTCACCACGGGAAATTCGAAGTCTTCAAAAAGGACTCGTTTTTCTAACACCAATCTCACCTCCATTCGCTTTTTTGCGATTCATTTTATAATCGTTGTATATATTATACTTTTATTTTTTAACTTTGTAAATAGATTTTAAGGGTGATTTTAGGGTGAGAAAGGGTGATTTTAGGGTGATTTTAGGGTGATTTTTTAAGTTTTTTTCAACTTTTTGGGATTTTTTAACATTTTTACATTAAAAAAAACGGAACGCAGACGCATTCCGTTTTTTGTGTTTTTATTCAGCTTATTTTTCCAAAAGTGCCATCAGCGACTCTCTGCTTGACACCTCAAATTTTTCATAAACGTGTGAAATGTGAGTCTTGATTGTGTTCTCGCTAACGTGGTTTTCGGCGGCAATTTCCTTTCTTGATTTTCCGTCAACAAGGCTTTCAAGAATTTCAATTTCTTTTAACGTGAGAGTTTTACCGTCGGGGAGAACCGACAACAGACGGTTTATCATTTCTGCCTTTTGCGCAGAATTTACTACTATAACCGTTTGCTTTTCTTTTATTACTACTACCTCAACCTCTTTAACGATTGGCGGCGGAACTTCGTTTTTATGTATGTATTCCTGAATCATCCAAAAAACTAAAATTAGAAGAAGCTCAGTGCTTATATAAGTAACCGAAAGAAATTCGTATTCCCAATTTACAAACTTTTCAAAAAGCCATACTGCAATATTCATACCAACGATAGCGGCAATAAAGCCCGCAAATCTCGGT
>JAZQYG010000135.1:0-5951 GCA_045633305.1 Clostridia bacterium
ATACCTCCTGCAAGTTGTGCTACGGCTATTGCAGCGCTAGAAGTTTTAGAAAAAAATCCACAACTCGTTGAAAGACTTTCCTCACTTTCCTCATACGTTAGAAAAGGTTTAACTGATAGAAATATAAAAATTCGCGAATCAGACACCCCCGTGCCTACGCCTATCGTACCTATTTACACCTATGATACCGTTACAACTCTCACTATGAGCAAACTTTTATACGAGGCAGGAGTTTACGTAAATTCTGTATTACCCCCAGCAACTCCAGCAACTGAGTGTTTGTTGCGTACGAGTTACATGGCTACGCATACGGAAAAATTACTTGACGAGGCTATGGATATAATAAAGTACGTTTTTGATAACAATTTTAAGGTAAACAAATGAAAACTGCAATAATAACCGGTGGTTCAAGCGGAATAGGAAAGGAAACCGCAAGATATCTTTCAGAAAACGGTTACGTTGTATATGAATTAAGTAGACGAGGCACTCAATCCGATAAAGTTAATCATATAACTTGCGACGTAACGAGTGAAATAGATTGCAAAAACGCTGTAGAAAAAGTTATTTCAGAATCTAATCGTATTGATTTATTAATAAATAATGCGGGTTTTGGAATCTCAGGCGCTCTAGAATTTACAGAAGTTGAATCAATGAAACGTATTTTTGACGTTAACTTATTCGGCGCAGTTAATATGATTCAATGTACACTTCCCGAACTCCGAAAAACAAAAGGTAGAATTATAAACGTTAGTTCGGTTGGGGGAGTGCTTGCGCTACCTTTTCAATCCTTTTACTCCGCATCTAAGTACGCTCTTAACGGCTTAACTTTGGCTCTTGCAAACGAGGTCAAACGTCACGGCGTATCAGTTTGTGCGCTAATGCCGGGGGACGTTTCAACGGGATTCACAAGCGCAAGAGAAAAATCCGAAACTGGAAGCGACGTTTATGGGAATTCTATTTCTCGTTCAGTATCAACGATGGAAAAAGACGAGCAAAATGGTATAAAACCTATAAAAATTGCAAAGAAAATTCACAAAATCGCAAAGAAAAGAAGAGTAAAACCTTTATACGTGGCAGGCTTTAAATACAAACTTTTCGTAGTACTTGCTAAAGTTTTGCCTACACGTTTAGTAAACTATATTGTTGGTAAAATTTACGCAAAATAATGCAAAAAAAAGAATTAGGCACAGGCCTAATTCTTTTTTTATTTTATAAGTTATTTATCACTTACCATATTTTTCTTAAAAGCAAAAATCGTTAAAATAATTCCACTAAGCAAAAATATGATTATGGGAATCAATCCCAAACTTGCAACGCTATCAAAGGTATAAACGTTACCAAAAGAATTAGTCGCTCCTGTAATAATTCTACCTATATAAACAGATGGATAAAAGGGTAAAAACCTACAAAAAGTTTCAAACGCGCCCATTGTTTCGATAGGCATCCAACATCCACCAAGTATTCCCGCAAGACTTATAAACACCGAGCATATACCAGGGGCAGTTTTGTCATTAAATATCGTCCCAAACAAAATTCCTAAAAAGACGTTCGTCGTAAGAATAGGTAGTTGAGAGAGTATTAAAAGCACTATATCTCCCAAATTTATATAATTTACGTTTGAAATTAAAGAAATCACTAGTCCTGCAATTATACAAATAAATGTTTGAATTATTCCGATAATTATACCAACGAAAAAATATCCCAGTATAAAGTGATATGATTTCATAGGAGAGGAAAATAATCTTTTTAAAAAAGATGTTTGTTTATCTTTTGAAACGATTAACGCAAGCGTTAACATAACAAACGAATATGAAAATACTATAATTCCAGGCAAAAGCGAACACAATTCAAAAGTTGGGGTGTTTCCATTTGAATATTTGTTTATCACAAAAAATAATGCGAACATAACTAGCGGAAAGCCCAAGCAAAAAACGTAAATAATAGGGTCTCTCAAAATTTCTTTTAAATTTCTTTTATAAAAATTGACGACTTTATTCATTTTTTGCCTCCACTAGTTTTATAAAAGCATCTTCAAAGTTGGTTGATTCGGTAATACGTTTAATATATTCGACTGTTCCCACTTCAAGTAGTTTTCCTTTCGATAATATTGCAACTCTATCACACAAATTTTCGATTTCCTCTAAATAATGAGAGGTGAGCACAATAGTAATTTTATTTTTAAGTTTATTTATAATACTCCAAAGTTCTCTTCTTGCAAAAACGTCTAATCCAAGAGTCGGCTCGTCAAGAAATAAAATTTCAGGTTTAGAAATCAATGCTACAGCAATAGAGAGACGTCTTTTGTATCCACCTGATAGAGTTTTTGCTCTTTGGTCTAAAACTTCATTTAATTTGAAAGTTTCAATAATTTCACTCAAAGCGTCAGCACTATTATTATCGTATATATTTGCAAAAAACTCTAAGTTTTCTTTTACAGTTAAGTTATTTGCAATTGACGTTTCTTGAGGAGAGAGGTCTATTATTTCTTTAATTTTATCGATATCTTTGTCTAAATCAAAGTCGTTTACCGTTATTTTTCCGCTTGTCTTTTTAGTTAATCCACAAAGTATTTTTATAAGCGTTGTTTTACCTGCGCCGTTAACTCCCAAAAGCCCAAAAAGTTCTCCTTGTTCTATTTTCAAGGAAAGATTATCTAACGCCACTTTTGATTTAAAGTTTTTATACAAGTTGTTAATTACGATACTATCCATAAAACACCTATTAATTCAAAACTTTGTCCGTCAAATCCTCAATAACGTCGGATTTTACCAAAGCAACACCTTTTTCTTTGTCACATAGAACGATAATTGAATCCCCAGGATTGATATTAAATATTTTTCTTACCTCTTTAGGAATAACTATTTGACCTTTTTCGCCAACTTTACAAATACCTATGTACTTACTTTTATTCATCTAAATCTCCTTGTATGATTAGTTATACTTTTCATACTAATTATACTTATATTAAAATTTAATGTCAACAAAAAAGCACCTATCAAAAAAATAAGGTGCTTTTTGTTTATTATTTCATAAATTTTTCAATATAGTCGTCAATGGATTGTCTAATAACTTCCTTCGCTTCTTCCGCGCTATGTAATTCGTGGACAGTCATTGTTTTGCCTTCAACTTGTTTGTATACTTTGAAGAAGTGTTTAATTTCGTCAATAATATGAGTAGGTAATTCGCTACACTCTTTAAAATAATTCCACGTAGGGTCGTGGTAGGGTATTGCAATAATTTTTACGTCTTCGGCGCCTTCGTCATCCATCGCAATATATCCTATGGGATAACAACGAACGAGCGACATTGAATTGATAGGTTCGCTACATATAACTAAAACGTCAAGCGGGTCGTCGTCAGATGCGTAAGTACGAGGAATAAAGCCATAATTAGCGGGGTAGTGCGTAGAGGTAAAAAGTATACGGTCAAGAAGCAACATACCCGTTTCTTTGTCTACCTCGTATTTATTTTTACAACCTTTGGGAATTTCTATGCAACACACGAAATCATCAGGTCTAATTCTTTTAGGTGAAATATCATGCCAAATATTCATTTTTTTACCTCCATTTTGGAAATTATATCAAAGAATAACAATTATTGCAAGAAATTATATCAAAATTTAATATTTTTAAATTAAAATTTATAATTAATTATTCATAAAACCTTAGAAAAAAGTCTTTTAAGTAGACAAGAAATAATAAATATGATAAAATAAACTTGTATGTCTATATCTTATTACAAAATAGGAAATATTACTCTTGCTATCGACGTTTTTGATAGCGAACTCATCAAAAAAAGGATGAGCGCTTATGCTTGCGAAAAAATCGATAATCCCGACGCGTATATAACTATCGAAGAAAAAGATACGATAACGAGAGACCACGCTTATAAAATAGTAGCAGTACAAGATTTTAGAGGTTACGCAACGACAGACGAGGAATATGCAATCATAGACAAACTTGATTCACCGGACAATCTTTCAGCATCTCTTTATATCAATAAAGATTGCACGAAAATAAGAGGATATCTAAAAGATATAGAAAATATAGGTGGCGCTTCCCTTGAAATTCGCGCTTTTAATATGATAGGTGATGCGTTTAAATATATAGCAATTAAACACGACGGATTCGTATTTCACTCGTCAACAATCAAGTATTCCAATAAAGCCGTGCTATTTTCCGCGAATTCAGGGACGGGAAAATCTACGCATACGGGATTATGGATAAAATACTATCCAAACGAAACCCAAATGATTAACGACGATAGTCCGTTAATTCAATTGATTGATAATAAACCATACGTTTTTGGTACGCCTTGGAGTGGAAAAACTGACATAAACGACAATATAAGCGCACCTCTTGACACAATAGTGTTTTTAAGAAGAGGTACAATCAATAGTATCACACCCATTGAATTCAACGAAGCTTTTAAACTATTCATAGAGCAAACCTTTATTATGCCTTTTGCTCAATCCTTTTTAAGTTTTATAACTACGGCAGATAAAGTTTTGAGACAAATTAAAATGACCGTTTTGAACTGCAACATAAGCAAAGATGCAGTTGATACCATAAAAGGTTTTTTGGAGGAAAATTAATGAAAATCAACGAAAATTATGAAATCAGAGAGGTTGGAGGAATTAATATTGTCGTTCCCAACGGAGGAAACATGAGCCTTTCGGGAGTAGTTACCCTTAATGAGAGCGCTATGTTTGTTTGGAACGCCTTGAAAGACGATAAAACCGAAGAAGAACTTATTGATTTAGTATGCGCTGAATACGACGCTCCAAGAGAGGTTATATCAGCAGACGTTAAAGAACTTATAGCTCAATTCAAAGCAAACGGTTTACTCAATGAATAACGGACAAATCAAGATTTCTTTAAACGACCTTGCTCCTCTCATTTTAGAAAGACTCGAAATGGGTGAGAGTATAGAAATAATCGTAACGGGAATAAGTATGTTTCCGCTCTTTTTCAACGAAAGAGATAAGGTTACTTTGATTAAGCCCAAAAAATTAAAAAGAAAACAGATTGTCTTTTATAAACGTGATAACGGCCAGTATATTCTTCATCGAATAATAAAAATAAAAGGCGATAATATTTATTGCGTAGGGGATAACCAAACCAAGATAGAAGGACCGCTCAAGCGCGAGCAATTTTTGGGCGTAGTAACTCACTACGTACGCAAAGGAAAAAAACGTAGCGTTAATTGTTTGTGGCATAAGATTTATTCGGCTATTTGGTGCTTTTCCTTAAAAACAAGAAAACCAATCTTAAAATTCTTATTAAAAATAACCGGCAAGGATTCTAAATGAAAAAAACGTCAACTTTAAAGTGGATATCGTCAACTCTTGGCAAAGGTAAATACACCCTTGCTCTTTTGACTATGCTTTCTGCTTTAAATTCCGTAATTACAACCCTTGCTGCCCTTATTACGATGGGACTCGTTAATACGGCGGTTGTGCAGGGCAATATACTACAATATATTATTCAATACGGAATTTTTATAGTTGCAACGCTCGTAATTCAAATAATCGAAGTTTACCTATCAAACAAACTTGCAATTACGCTTGATATTAATTTTAGACACTCAATACTTAATTCCGTAATGAAAAAAGATTACCGTAAGGTGCAATCTTTTCACTCTGGAGATATACTATCAAGAGCAACGGCAGACGTTAACGTCGTTTCACAAGGTAGCGCAAACATATTACCTTCATTTGTAGGTGTTGCGGTCAAAATTATCACGGCGCTCGTTGTTATGTTTATACTTGACTGGCAAATTGCGTTAATTTTAATTATTATCGCGCCTATAACGCTTATTGCAAGCAGATTCTATGGTAAAAAAATAAAAAAGTACCACAAGAAAGCCCAAGAAATCGAAAGTGAAAATCGCTCGTTTTTTACCGAATCAGTCCAAAATATGACCGTTATAAGAGCGTTTAAAAACGAATC
>JAZQYG010000136.1:0-7916 GCA_045633305.1 Clostridia bacterium
AAGAACAAAAAAATTATAACCGACCCTTTGGGTTCTTGGACGGGTAGACCTGCAGGTAAATACGATAAACCCGAGCAAGATGCAGATGATTTATAAAAGTCACTACGCGAAAGTGTAGTGATTTTTTTTATGCCGAAAAAAGATTATTTTCGACAGTTATAGAAAAAGTGCGCTAAAAATAAAATGCTAAATTAATTTTGCGAGGTGAATATGGTGTACGTTGAGTACGTGATTATGAATAATTTGCTTGCAAATTCATTTATTTGTGCGTGGACGGCGAAAGTGTCTGGAGTTTTGCTTTCAAAAAGAAGAATTTTTGCCGTTAGCGCAATTGCAAGCATTTTTGGAGTAATTTTTCCGACTGTAAAAACCTCGCAAATAGTTTGTTTGTTGATAAAAATAGTCTCTGCGCTTTTTTTGACTTTTTTGATAACTGGACTAACGAGTGTAAAAAGATATTTGATAACTCTTTTGCTTTTTTACGGAATTTCCTTTTGTTTGGGCGGGACGGTTAGCGCGTTGCTTAACGCTCTTTCTTTTAGTGGAAACGTCAACTATTCGGAAGAAGAATTAACCTTTTGTATAATGGGCGGTGGAGTGATTTTCGTATACATAGCCAAACAAACTTTAGCATATATTAAAAGTAGGGCGGACAAGGGTTGTGTTACCGTTTATTTTGAGTCTAAAAAAAGCGGAGTAGTTGCGCTTGAAGGATTTATTGATAGCGGAAATGAAGTGCTTTTTGAAGGTGTTGGCGTAAACTTTATTCCCATCGAATACAAAGAAAAATTAAATTATAAAAAGACTGATAATTTTATATCCGTAACCACGACGGCAGGGAACAAAATTTTTCAAATATATAAACTACCTTACGTGAGGTTTTCTGATGGGATAAGCAGTCAAGAAAATATTCCGGTTGTGTTTTGGAAATCGGACGAAAAACAAAAAAGAGTGATATTGCACTCAAGAAGGAGTTAATTATGAAAGCATTGAAAAAATTCTTACTTAAATTATTTAGCAAATTAAATATTAATTGTTTCGATTCAAATAGTATCAATTATATGTGTGGAGGAGAGGCTTTGCCCCAACCGTTTTCAAAAGAAGAAGAGCAAGAATACGTTGAAAGGCTTTCAAATGGTGACCCCGAGGCGAAAGCAGGTCTTATTGAGCACAATTTAAGACTCGTAGTGTACATAGCAAAACGATTTGAAAATACGGGCGTAGATATGGAAGATATGATATCTGTTGGCACTATCGGACTGATAAAAGCGGTCAACTCTTTTAATTCGGACAAAAATATCAAACTTGCAACGTATGCAAGTCGTTGTATTGAAAACGAAATATTGATGTATCTTAGAAAAATGACTAAAATTAGGAGCGAAGTATCTTTTGACGAGCCTTTAAATACGGACTGGGAGGGAAACGTATTGCTTTTGAGTGATATTTTGGGCACGGATGCAGACGTTATATATAAAGACATAGAAAATTCCGTAGAAAAAGATATCTTGCGACAATCTTTTGCTAAACTTTCAGAAAGAGAGCGTACTATTATGGAACTTCGTTTTGGACTTATGGGAAGAGAAGAGAGAACTCAAAAAGAGATTGCCGATATGATGGGAATTTCTCAGTCGTATATTTCAAGGCTGGAAAAGAAAATCCTATTAAGACTAAAAAAAGAAATGGCAAAATTGATATAGAATAAACTTGCTTTAATAGTTCATACTACTTTCGGAGGTATCGAACTATTATGGCGCATAGAGTAACTATATGTGGACTGGATACGGGAACGTTACCTAAACTAAAAGGTAAACAATTACAAGAATTACTCGTTAAATTAAAGGAAGGCGACCGAGAGGCTAGAAGTCAATTCATAAATGCAAATATTCGACTTGTACTGAGTATAGTTCAACGATTTAGCGCAAGCAAAGAAAATCCCGACGATTTATTTCAAGTTGGGTGCGTTGGTCTGTTAAAGGCTATCGAAAATTTTGACTTATCACTTGGTGTAATGTTTTCAACCTACGCCGTGCCTATGATAATCGGCGAAATTAAAAGGTTTTTGAGAGATTCGACTTCGGTAAAGGTGAGCCGAAATCTTCGAGATACCGCATATAAAGCGCTTGAGGCAAAAGAAAGACTTTCAAGAGAAGGCAAAGAGGTTGAACTTGCCGAATTATCTATCGAATTAGACGTGCCTGAAAGAGAAATAGCCGAGGCTTTAGAAGCGGTGAGTGAACCTATATCGCTATATGAAAGCGTTTGGGGAGATGGCGAAGATAGTTTGCTACTTATGGAGCAAATTTTCGATAAAGACGCAACTGAAGAAAAGTGGACGGAAAAGTTTTCTCTTTTAGACGCTCTTGATAAAATTACCGAAAGAGAAAGGCGAATACTTGAAATGAGATATTTCAATGGTAAAACACAAATAGAAATATCCGATTCAATAGGAATAAGTCAAGCGCAAGTATCAAGGCTAGAAAAAAATGCGATTGCAAAATTAAAAAAATATATAGAAGTTTAACAATTATTTCCATATCCGCATAGTATAGGGTATGGAAATATCTTTTTGCGCTTTGAGACAGAAAAAGGTTATAAACATAGTTGATGGGCGGGACCTTGGTCACGTTTGCGATTTAATTTTTGAGGAGAGCGGTGTGGTATGTGGGATAGTCGTACCAACAAAATCAAGTTCCATAATGGGTATAATTAAAGGAGATAGTTTATTCGTGCCGTGGAAACACGTTTGCAAGATAGGTGAAGACGTAATAATCGTAGAACTTGCAAATACTATTAAAAATGAGGTTAAATCGCACGATATTGATAAAAATAATTGACAAAACCTCAATATTTTGTATAATTAAAGTATTGAGGTGATATTATGAAATGTATGTATTGCGGTTGCACTAATAGCAAAGTTATCGATTCTAGATTAAACGAAGACGGGACAAGTATTAGACGTAGACGTGAGTGCGAATCTTGTGGAAAAAGGTTCACTACTTACGAGACGATAGAACGTACTCCTATTCTAGTCGTTAAAAAGAGCGGAACTAGACAAGCATTTGACCCTATGAAAATAAAAGCAGGTATAATTAAAGCGTGCGAAAAACGTCCTATTTCAATGTATGATATTGAAAAACTTATTGCAGACGTTGAAAAAAGCATACATAACACGCTTGAACAAGAAATTACAAGCAAACAAATCGGTGATATGGTAATGGAGAGATTGAAAGAACTTGACGACGTTGCCTACGTTCGCTTTGCTTCCGTTCATAGACATTTCAAAGATATAAACACTTTGTATTCAGAGATAAAGAGCCTCGTTCAAGGGAAAGAGGAAAAATAATAAATGAAATAGCCTTCCGCAAGGAAGGCTGAGTTTTTTATGATAGAGTTTATTTGTGAGCGCGACAATCAAAAGATAGTAAAAATTCTTTCAGAGCGATATCGTACGTTAGGTTACGGCAAAATTCGTTCTCTTTTGCGCAACAAAGATATTTCTATCGACGGCGTTAGGATAAAAGAAAACGTTGATGTAAAAAAAGGCTCTTTTATTAAAGTCTACGTTAATTTACCGTCTCCTCAAGATTATCGTTATGACGTTGAAACGGTGTACGAAGATGATAATTTGTTCGTTTTTAATAAACCGAAAGGATTAGAGACACAAGGTGAGATATCTTTGGAGAGTTATGCAAAATCACTTTGTCCTACCTCTTGTGCCGTTCATAGACTAGACGTCAACACGGATGGAGTTATAATGGTTGCAAAGAACGAAAAAGTACAAGAACTTTTAATAAAAGCAATCAAAGATAACAAAATTCGCAAGAATTATCTTGCCGTAGTTTACGGTCAAACTAAACCTTTTGAACGAATAGAGGCATATCTAAAAAAAGATTCACAAAAAGCAAAAGTTAAAATTTTCACAAAAAAAGTGGACGGTAGCGTAAAAATAATTACAGAGTATAAGACTTTAGCAATCTATCCAGAATATTCTGTAGTCGACGTCAACTTGCTTACAGGTAGGACACATCAAATACGTGCGCAGTTTGCATATCTTTCTCATCCCGTACTTGGTGACGGTAAATACGGAAGAGAGGAGATAAATTCACGATTTCCTTATAAAAAACAAGCGCTAACTGCGTACAAACTAATTTTTGACACAGACGGGGAGTTGTCGTATCTTAAAGGAAAGATAATTGAAATAGATTGCCAGATAAAAGATTTAATTTAAATTGTGGACATACAACTTTAAAAAAATCTCTTCATATAATAAGACCGTTGTAGGAGGTCTTATGTTATTTGAAGGGCTTTTTTCATTGTTGGGGGATATGTTGCTTTTTTCTTCGTACGTATCGAGGAATAATTCTTTCCCTAGACCCCTTTCTCCTGAAAGGGAAAAAGAGTACGTTGAACGCGCGGAAAAAGGTGATGAAGAGGCAAAAGAAATACTAATCAAACATAATTTAAGGTTAGTCGTACATATTGTAAAAAAATATACGAATTATCCCGACGTAGACGAACTCATTTCAGTTGGGTCAATAGGACTAATAAAGGCGGTAAACAGTTTTACCTCGCAAAAAGGAACTCAACTGGCAACTTACGCCGCTCGTTGCATTGAAAACGAAATTTTGATGACGCTAAGGGCAAACAAAAAACATCAAAACGACGTTTCTCTGTACGAAGCGGTTGGCGTAGACAAAGAAGGGAACGAAATTACCCTTATAGACTTATTGCATACGGAAGAGGACGGGATATTTCAAAGCGTAGAAAGAACACTACTGACCGATAAATTGATGGAACTTATTAAACGAGTTTTAGATAAAAGGGAATACGACATAATAAAGTTAAGATACGGTCTACTTGGCGGGGCGTGCTTAACGCAAAGAGAGGTTGCTAAAAAATTCGATATTTCACGCTCTTACGTATCAAGAATAGAGAAAAAGGCGCTTTCTAAAATTCGTCAAGCGGTAAAAAAAGAAGAACTATATTTAGATTAATTAATACTTGTTAAATTTTGATATTTACTTGACCTCAAAGATTGTATTTGGTATAATTTTAACAAGGGAAAAAGATGCAAAAGTACAGTTTTAAAAAGATGAATATTTTTGCGAATTTGGCAATGAAAGTTGCCCCTACTTTAATATTCGATTTTTAAAAAAGCAGAGCCTTATTTTGCTCTGTTTTTTTATTAATATTATATACAAAGGAGGGTTTTTATGAAACTCATTTATGGTGTAAACGATAGGCCGAAAACTAGTAAACTTATCGTTTTTGCTCTTCAGCAATTACTTTCAATTATTGCTGCAACGATTCTCGTACCTACGCTCGTTAATACTTCGCAAGGGTACGTAGTTATGGACCAAGCGGCAGCGCTTGCTGGTGCAGGTTTTGGTACGTTGGTGTACGTTTTGTTTACCAAAAGAAAAAGCCCAGTATTTTTAGGTAGTTCGTTTGCGTTTATTCCATCTATTATAGGTGCGTGCGCATTTGGATTCTTGGGAATTTTACTTGGCGCAATATTTGCAGGACTCGTATACGTTATTATTGCAGTTATCATTAACTACTCTGGTACTAAATGGCTTAATAAGTTACTCCCTGCTGTAGTTATCGGACCTACCGTAGCCCTTATAGGACTTAGTTTGGCGGGTTCAGCGGTAAACAACATTATGAATACCGCAGTAGATACTGCTAATTACAACTTAATACATATTCTTTGTGGTGTATTTACTTTTGTAATCGTAGTGCTTTGTTCCGTTAAAGGAAATAAAACGTTCCGTCTTATACCTTTCATAATCGGCGCAGGCGCAGGATATGCTCTTGCTTGTGTATTTACCATATTTGGTAACGCGTTTAACGTTGATTACTTAAAGGTAGTAGATTTCTCGGCAATAGTTGCAAATTTTGACCCGATTCGTTTTGAAAGTTTCCTAAGTTTGCCTGACTTTACTTTTATGCAACTTGATTTTTCAACGGTTGATTTTGCTATGGTTGGACAGGTTGCCCTTCTTTATGCTCCCGTTGCTTTCGTTGTGCTTGCAGAACATATCGCAGACCACAAAAACTTAAGTTCTATTATTGAAAAAGACCTTCTTGAAGACCCCGGTCTTTCAAGAACTCTTCTTGGTGACGGCGTAGGCTCAATGGTTGGCGCATTTTTTGGTGGATGTCCTAATACGACTTACGGCGAGAGCGTTGGTTGTGTAGCAATAACAAAAAATGCATCTGTATGGAGCATAATTCTTGCAGCATGTTTTAGTATCGTACTTGCATTTTTCTCACCCTTCGTTGCTCTCGTTAATACGATTCCTTCTTCTATTGTCGGTGGACTTTGTTTGGCTCTCTACGGATTTATAGCAGTAAGCGGATTGAAGATGCTCAAAGACGTTGACCTTGGTAATTCAAAAAATCTTTTCGTAGTAAGTTCTATACTTGTTTCTGGTATCGGTGGACTTGCTCTTAAATTTGGTGGAACGTTTGCTAGTCCTACGATTCAAATTACCGCAATAGCATTTGCTCTTATTCTTGGTATTTGTATCAACGTATTCGTAAAAGAAAAAGAACTTCCCGAAGAAAAAGTAGAGGAGTAATAGTTATATGAAAAAATACGATAACGTTACTATACTTGACCATCCTCTCATAAGACACAAAATAGCGATACTTAGAAACAAAGAAACTGGCATGAAGGAATTCCGCGAACTTGTGGAGGAAATAACAGTTTTGCTTGCTTTTGAGAGTTTAAAAGATGTACCGACTCAAAAAGTTATGGTAGAAACTCCGCTTGAAACAGTTGAACAAAGCGTAGTCATTGAAAAGTCTGTTGCAATAGTACCGATACTTCGCGCTGGACTTGGTATGGTAAACGGAATTCATATGTTATTCCCAACGGCAAAGGTAGGGCATATCGGTCTATATAGAGATGAGGAAACTCTTGAGCCTCACTCGTATTATTGCAAACTCCCCGAAGGAATAGAAAATAAGATGGTAATCCTTTTGGACCCCATGCTTGCAACTGGAGGTTCTGCCGTTGCTGCTATCGATTTTCTTAAACAAAAGGGATGCAAAAATATTAGACTTATGTCAATAATTGCCGCACCCGAAGGTGTAAAAACGGTTGCTGAGGCTCATCCTGATGCAAAAGTATTCGTATCAACTTTGGACAGATGCTTAAATGAACACGGATATATATTGCCCGGTTTAGGTGATGCAGGAGATAGATTATTCGGCACAAAATAAGAAAAAATGAAAAAGGCAGTTTTTACTGCCTTTTTCTTATTTTATGGGGCAAAAAGGTTTTTCAAGATAGGCTAGTATTATAAAAAATGGGTTAAATATATAATAAAAAGTAAATAATTAAAACGTTTTTAAAAAACAACGAGCAAAGAGGTTAAAGAAAAAACTCAATAAAATTTAATTATTTAGTTTATTTGCTTGCAAATTTTTTTCGTCCGTATTATAATATCATAGTCGTAAATAATTACGCATACAGTTTAATATTTGGAGGAATATCGAAGTGGTCATAACGAGGCGGTCTTGAAAACCGTTTGGGTGAAAGCCCACGGGGGTTCGAATCCCTCTTCCTCCGCCAAAAAATTCTCGGGTATATTGCCCGAGAATTTTTACTTATTACCTATTCACTATTCATTATTCACTTTTCATTAAAGACTTATCCGAGAATTTTAAGTAATAAGTAATAGTGAATAGTGAAGAAGTATGGTAGATAAATAACATAAAGCACTCGGACGAGTGCTTTTTTGTATTCACGCAATTTGCTTCGCCTTTTTTATTTTTGATGGAGTAGTGATAGTTCGAAACTGTGGTTCGGCTACGCCTCACAGCACGGTACTTTGTACCGCTTACCCGAATCCCTCTTCCTCCGCCAAAAAATTCTCGGGTATATTGCCCGAGAATTTTTACTTATT
>JAZQYG010000137.1:0-2522 GCA_045633305.1 Clostridia bacterium
AGGGGAGAGGTATACCTCTACCCTTATTTTACAGTAATAAGAACAAAATATTTTACGGAATAAAAGGACTCAAGATAAACGCTCTTTATATGATAAAACCGAGGGCGACGAAATTATTTAATTATTATGGTAAAAAATAAAAAAGAAACTTTTTATAAATATCTAATAGACTTTGTTTTAGTTACGATATGTTATATGCTCGTTTCTATCGTGTACTTGCACTTGGTTGAGGAAATTGAATTTGGAAAGATTAGACTACATCTATATCCCGTTTACATGTTTTATTTCCTCTTCTTTTTCAGTATATTTGGGCAATACAACGCTATTTGGAAATACTATTCTTTCAAAAACCTCGTATACGGAACGTTTGCAGTCCTATTAACTGGAACAGCTTATCTTATAACTATCTATCTTTCTTCTACGTCTTCTCCCGACTGGCACAGATATTTAACTTCTGCAATTTTACTCACGGTTATGACTTACATGGTAACGATAATGACTAGAGTATTTAGACGTTGGTATTATATCAAACGCCACGAGATTGAAGGGGTAAAAAAGAGAAGACTTGCAATAGTTGGCGCTGGTAGCGCTTGTATGATGCTACTTGACTATATTCAGTCCGTTCCTACCTGTTCGTATGAACCTATATGTATTTTTGATGACGACGAATCAAAAGTCGGTCAAAAAATAGGTGGAGTAAGAGTAATAGGTCAAATTTCTCAACTTCCTAATATTTGTGTTAATTACGGAATCGACGAAGTAATTATAGCTATGCCGAGTGTTGGCGCGGAAAGAATAAAAGAAATAGTTAATATTTGCTTAGAGGCAGGCGTACTTGTAAATACCGTTCCTTTGTTTACCGAAATTAAGGAAGATAAAGGTGAAAACATTTGGAAGCAAGTTCGTAAGATAAAACCTGAAGATTTACTTGGCCGTGAAACGATAGAATTAGATAAAACTCAAGTAGTGTGCTATATAAGAGGAAAAACCGTTTTAGTTACCGGTGGTGGTGGGTCGATAGGCTCTGAACTATGCCGTCAGGTTGCTAAACTTGGTCCTAAAAAACTTATAATAATGGATATATATGAGAATTCTACTTATGATATCCAACAAGAACTTATCCGTAAATACGGCATAACGCTCAATCTTAAAGTAGAAATTGCAACCATGTGTGACGAGGCGGAGGTTGACGCGGTATTCAAGACACATAAACCTAATATCGTATTCCACGCGGCAGCGCATAAACACGTACCCTTGATGGAAGCTAATCCCGAAGAGGCAGTTAAGAATAACATATTTGGTACGTATAACGTAATTATGGCTGCCGATAAATACAAGGTTAAAAAGTTTATTCAAGTATCTACCGATAAAGCAGTTAACCCCACGAATATTATGGGTGCAACCAAAAGATTTTGTGAAATGATTGTCCAAGGTATGAAAGGCAAGAGCGAAACTACGTACGCTGCGGTTAGATTTGGTAACGTATTAGGTTCAAACGGTTCCGTTATACCTCTTTTCCGTAGACAAATTGAAAACGGTGGACCGGTGACCGTAACCCACCCCGAAATGAGAAGATACTTTATGACTATACCCGAGGCGGTGCAACTAGTTATGCTTGCAGGCACGGAGGCAAAGAGTGGTAACGTATACGTTCTCGATATGGGACAACTTGTAAAAATAGACGACTTTGCTCGTAAAATGATTAGACTTGCAGGACTTGTTCCCGATAAGGATATCAAAGTAGAGTACACGGGACTCAGACCTGGTGAAAAACTTTACGAAGAACTTATAATTGACGACAATAGAGTTGGCAAGACTAACCTTAATAAAGTGTTCGTGGAAAAACTTCCCGAAATCACAATGGAAGAGGTTGACAAGAATCTTAACTCTCTCAAAAAAGCCCTCAAATCAGGTGAAAAATACGCAGTTGTTGCCGCCCTCAAAAAAGCGGTTGACACCTATACGCCAGATGGTGAAATGAAGGCGGGAATAGAAGGATATATTTCGGGGCTTAAACTTAACGAAACTCGCAAAAAGAAAGGAACTGCATAAAAGATTTTATTAAAAAAACGCATCAAATTTTGATGCGTTTTTTGTTTTTTTAGCGTAATATTTGAATATTTTAAATTATTTTATATTGTTTTCAAATAAAAATCGCGTTTTTGTTTTCTTTAGTTTTGAGTAGCAAATCTAACACGTCGCTCATCTTGTTTTCCTCATCCCAAAGTTCTTTTTCCTCTTTTGTTAAATCGGAAAAAGCGGATACGATACCAGATTTTTTGAGGTGAGAAATTAACAATTTATTTTCCTTGTTTGCGCTAAGTAATTTTGCATAGTTTGACGAGTTAAATCTATTAAATTTTTCTTTGGTTACGTCAAATAAAGCAAATACGAGTATTCGTCTGAGCCTTGATAGGGTATATCTCTTCGTCTTTACGTTTGACAAAAGTTCTTCTATCGTCAAAGCGGTGTCGGCAAATTTTTTTATGCGATTTTCAAGTCCTTCCGTAACGTCTTGAATC
>JAZQYG010000138.1:0-4073 GCA_045633305.1 Clostridia bacterium
TATAGAATTTTGGGAATATCGTTTTTTTAGCCCGAAAAAAGCAAAAAACAGTGAAATGTTTTTGAGTAACACAACTTTGTTATTTTGTAACATCTATGTGGATAAGTGGTCAGTTATTCACATATTATGGGAAGTTATCCACATTTTGACTAAAAAAAGGTGGTTTCTGCACTTTTTTGACAAAAACCACCGTAATATTTTTTGAAAAACCTGAATAGGCGTAATTTAACTTTTTATCCTTACGAAAAAGGCGTCGGCAGAGGAGTTTTTCGTTGCTCTTGCTTCGGTCTCAAATTCCGTGAGTGAACGGATAAATTGAGAGGGCTTTTTGAATCCGTATAAACGAGAGTCAAAATCGGGAAAACGCTTATTTAAAATATTGAAAACGTCTCCAAGATAAGCCCAACCGTCGTCACCCGATACGTCGTTTATGATATCGGTTAGCACCTCTACTATTTCTTTTTTGCTAGTTACTTGTTTTTTTGTATTGTCGCTTTTATCTTGGGGAGAATCCTCTTTTTTCTTCTTGGTCGTTTTGCTCTTATTCGTTTTGGGCTTTTCGGGGAGGAGCATTTCAAGGTAAATGAACTTTTCGCAAGCCGAGATAAAAGGAGAGGGGGTTTTCTTTTCTCCCATACCGATAACTAGTTTACCAGCCTCTCTGAGTCTAACTGCAAGTCTGGTGAAGTCGCTATCGCTTGGTACCAAACAAAAACCATCCACTTTTCCAGAATAGAGTATATCCATAGCGTCTATTATCATTGCCGAGTCCGTAGCATTTTTGCCCGTCGTGTAGTTATATTGTTGTATAGGGGTAATTGCGTATTCTAGGAGAACTTTTTTCCAAGAATCGCCGTGTGAATCCGTCCAGTTGCCGTAAATACGCTTATAAGTTGCCGTGCCGTATTTTGCAAGTTCGTCGCAAATACATCTAACGTATTTTGAGGCAATATTGTCCGAATCTATAAGTATGGCTATTTTTTTATCTTCCATTTAACACCTTTATTTATTTTATTTATTATATACTATACAATATTACTCGCTTTTTTGTCAAACGAAAGCATATGGGGCAAAATTACCTCATATAATTGAAAGATGAAAAATTTATCAAAAAAAATAGTAATTTTGTTAATCCTGGTAGTAACGTCTTGGTGTTTTTTAGGCGGTTGTGCGGTCAGTTTGCAAACGAGCGAGAGAAGGAGCGCAAAATACGAAATTAACGCCACCTACGATAGTGGGAGCGCAACGCTCACGGGTAGCGCCGTTATTAGTTATAAACATTTTGGTGAAAGTACCCTCAATGAACTTTGTCTTAATCTATATGCCAACGCCTATACGAACTCGGGAGGGGGAAATAGAATTGAAAGCGTATATTTAGATGGCAAAAAAGCGCCGTTTTCTCTCGTCGGAGAGCAAAACAACATACTTAAAATACCTCTTACGCGTGAATTGTATCCCGACGAGGAAGTCGAGGCGAGTATAAACTATACTTTGAATATCCCGCAAAAAGAGGGTAGATTCGGCGTTAGCGGTGATACCGTCAGACTTTCGGGTTGGTATCCTCAACTGTGTGTATTAAATGACGGAGCGTGGAGCGAGTATAACGTCGAGAGCGTGGGGGATTATTTTTATTCCGAGTGCGCCGACTATACTGTACGTTTAACTGTAGATAAAGATATGGTCGTAGCCTCTTCTGGAAAGAGGACGGCAACGGTAGAGGCAGAAAACACTAAGACGCATACGTTTGAGGCAAATTCAATTCGTGATTTTGCTTTTGCTCTATCGAATAAATACGAAGTGGTGTCTGCCGTGTGTGGCTCTACCCTTATTAGTTGTTACGCTTTTTCAGAAGAAGAGTGCGAGAAAATTATTCCGTTTGCTCAAAAATCATTTAACTTATTTTGCGAAAAGTATGGCAAATATCCTCATCCCACTTACAGCGTGGCCCTTTGTGAAACTCAAAGCGGTGGTATGGAGTTTAGCGGGCTGGTATACGTCAGTAGAGACCTCGAAGAAAATGAACTTGAACGGGTAGTTGTTCACGAAACTGCGCATCAATGGTGGTATAGCGGTGTCGGTTCAAACCCAAACGAAGAGGCTTGGCTCGACGAAGGGCTTGCCGAATTTTCCACTTTTGAGTATATAGAAGAGGTATACGGAGTCTTAGAGCGAAAAAAGATAGTTAAAGAAAGGGAATTAGCGTACTCTTCTTTTTGTTCGGTTATCAAGAATTTAAAGGGTGTTAGCGACCTTCCTATGACGAGGAAACTTAGCGAATTTGCCTCGGAGTACGAGTACGTTTTGGTGACTTATTACAAAGGGGAACTTTTTTTTGAGAACTTAAAAGCCATACTTGGAGGGAAAAAATTCGATAGCGCGCTCAAAAAGTATTATTCTTCTTTTTCGGGCAAAGTAACGGACTCAGATGGGCTTATATATTCCTTAAAAGAGGTGGGGAATCTTTCCATAGAGCCGATATTCGAGGCGTGGGAAAGAGGAAAGGTTTATTTTGGCAGTTAATATTTGCAATTCATAATCTATTGTGTTATACTAAAAAAAGGTGGGTTATGAATAAACTTCAAGAAAGCATATTATCCGTCGCGTTGAAACTCGACGAAATTTGTAAAAAACACGATATAAACTATTGCATTATGGGAGGTACGGCTCTGGGCGCTATACGTCACGGAGGATTTATTCCTTGGGATGACGATATAGACGTTTTTATGACGCCTTCCGATTTTGAAAAATTTAGAACTGCGGTAGAACTGGAAGGAGGGGACTATTTCGTTGAAACGGTAGGTCTTTCCCAAAAGTACGTCGAGTACGCAAAGTTCAAAAAGAAAAACACCACTTTTATCGAAGGCGGAACGATTAACTTCGACGGATTTTCGCACAACGTATTCGTGGATATAATGCTAATTAGAAAGTGTCCGAATTCCCCCTCAAAAAGAAAAAGATTATACAAAATGTCTCAACTCGTATCTTTTTTGACTATAATTCAAACGGGTTGGCAACCTAAAAAGAAATTTCATAAATTCGCTCAAAAAGTGTTTGCTTTTCTTCCCAAAAAGTTTATTGCCGAGCGTTGTTTAAAGAAGATAATAAAGTACGAATCTCTTGAAAATTTTACGCATTATTGCTATTTTATGTCGAGGGTAAAGTACGAGCAAGGACTATTCAAAAAAGAACTCTTCTCGTCTTTTGAGCAAATTCCTTTTGAAAATACTACTTTACTAGCGCCGTGTGGTATAAAAGAATATCTTTCGATTAGATACGGGGATTATATGGCTTTACCTCCCGAAGATAAAAGGGTAGGAGAACACGCATTTTTCTTCGACGGGGACAAAAGTTACGAGGAGTATATTCAAGATTTCGGAGCAAAATACGCTATACTTTCATTTAGAAGGCAACTAAACGCCGAGTGCGAGCAAATCGTTACAGAGGGGAAATTAGTTATCGAAAGAGGTACTGCGTACACGAGTGACGGAGAAATCACTAAAGTCGAGGACCTCAAACTACCTCTGCGCGCCGTGCTTGTTCAAAGCGCGGGAGATATGCGAATTATGCGCCGTATGCTTGCAAAAATGAAAAAAGCAACGGTATGCGTATTCGATATAGCGGGAGGGATAAATAAAAAGACTCTCCAAAGCCTCGTTAAGACTATCAATAAGTATTCCGTGCAGACCGTTACGCTTGATACGCTTAAACAAAAACTTCACGGCACGATTTAAAATTCACAAAATCAACAACCGTTATGGCGTAGCCTAAAATAAAAAAAGCATTTCTTTTTGAAATGCTTTTTTCTTTTTAAAGTTTATTTCTTTGAATTTTACCGCTAACAGTTTTTGGTAATTCGTCGCGGAAAACGACTATTCTCGGATATTTATATGGCGCGGTTTTTGCTTTTACGTAGGCTTGAATTTCTTTTTTAAGTTCTTCCGTGGGCTCTGTGCCTTTTACCAGAACTATACTTCCCTTAACTACTTGACCACGTACCTCGTCGGGAACGGCTGATACTCCGCACTCGAGAACGTAAGGTAGTTCCATAATAACCGATTCAATCTCAAAAGGTC
>JAZQYG010000139.1:0-2445 GCA_045633305.1 Clostridia bacterium
TTTCCTCGTAAATTCTCTCGTATTCGTCGAGCCAAGCAGTACCAACACCACTTGAAGTAATCGCAACGTGGAGCGCACCTGCATCGAATTTCTTTCCGCCACATCCAACGAGAGCAACACAAGCGCTCACGATGAGGCATAGACATAAAAGCAATGATAAGATTTTTTTCATAATAAATCCACCTCATATTTTCAGATGTTATAATTATAACAAAGGTGTATCAATCCGTTCAATTTGCTGTTTCAACAGTAATCACCGTTTTTTTTACTTTTTACTAATTTTCAGCAACCCGCATTAAAAATGTTCCGCAAAATATATATTTTATATATATCTAATAAATTTCCCACGCCTACTGCTTAGGCAAATTGTGCAATTTGACAAACTGAAACTCTCTTTTTGACGGTCAACTTGTTTGTATTTAATCTCAAAATTACTCGTTTCGTTTTTTTTCGAAAAAAGAAATAACTGTTTTTTTAGATTGTCAAAAAAACAAAAAAGCCCTGTTTATACAAAAACAGAGCTTATTTTTTTAAAAAAATTGTGTTTTTTCGTTTATTTAGTTAATATTTTTTAATTTTTCTCGGATTTTTAACCCGATTTCCTTGCACCCTACAAGAATAGTTTTACTATCGTTTGTTTCGATATCCGCCGTACGATATCCTTCTTTTAACGTATCTTTTATCGCTTTTTCTATCGATTTAGATTCTTTTTCTAATCCAAACGAATACTTGAGCATCATTGATGCGGAAAGTATCGTTCCGATAGGATTTGCTACGTTTTTCCCTGCAAGAGTTGGAGCAGAGCCGTGTATCGGCTCGTATAATCCTCTCTCTCCCTCTCCTACGCTAGAGGAGGGTATCATACCGATAGAACCAGTAATCATTGACGCCTCGTCCGACAAAATATCGCCGAACATGTTCTCTGTCACGATAACGTCAAATTGCGCGGGGTCTTTTACAATCTGCATAGCGCAATTATCAACCAGCATTTCAGTGAGCATAACCTCGGGATACTCTTTTGATAGTTCACGCATAACTTCGCGCCAAAGTCTACTTGAATCAAGAACGTTGCTTTTTTCCACGGAGCAAAGTTTTTTATTTCTTTTCATTGCCGTTTCAAAACCAACTCGCCCTATTCTCTCTATTTCCGAGCGAGAATAAGTCAATACGTCGGTGGCAACCGTATCTCCGTTTATACTTTCAGTTTTGTGCTCACCAAAATATATTCCGCCCGTGAGTTCCCTCACGATAACGAAATCTACGCCTTTTTGAATAATTTCACCTTTTAGAGGAGAAATATCGGCAAGTTCGTCCCACACCTTGCAAGGTCTATTATTTGCATATACGCCCATAGCGGAACGTAATTTTAAAAGTCCCTTTTCCGGTCTGATTGAAGGGGGTACGTTATTCCATTTATCCCCTCCCACCGCACCAAGCAGAACACTATCGGACGCCAAACATTTTGCAAGAGAATCAGGGGGCAACGGCTCGCCGAATTTGTCGATAGCAACGCCTCCCATATCTACGTACTCAAAGTTAAATTCATGGTCGTAAAGCCGTGCAATTTCCTTTAAAGTGAGGACTGCCTCTTCTACGATTTCAGGGCCTATTCCATCCCCTTTTATAACCGCTATATTTTTTCTCATTGTTCACCTTTCAAAGATGCAAGTAGTCCACCCGATTTAATAATATTTTGAATAAATTCAGGAAAGGGAATCGCTTGATAGGTTTTTCCAGTCGTAACGTTAGTAATTACACCCGTATCAAAATCAACCTTAACTTCTTCTCCGTTTGATATGTCGTTGCACGCCTCTTCACACTCGAGTATAGGAAGTCCGATATTAATCGCATTACGATAGAATATTCTGGCAAAACTTTTTGCTATAACACAACCAACTTTACACGTTTTAATAACGAGTGGCGCGTGCTCACGCGACGAACCGCATCCAAAGTTCCACCCTGCGACGATTACGTCGCCTTCATTTACTTTGTTTACGAAATCCGCGTCTATATCCTCCATACAGTGTCTAGCAAGTTCGCTAGCGTCGGGAGTATTTAAATAACGAGCTGGGATTATTACGTCGGTATCGACGTTATCGGGATATTTATGTGCTTTACCTTGAGTTTGCATTATTTTACTCCCCCTCCGTTATATAACCTTTGATTGCGCTATGCGAGGCAACGTATGGTGATGCAAGATAAACCTCACTCGTTACGTGTCCCATACGACCAACAAAATTTCTATTTGTCGTGGCTACACACTTCTCACCTTCTGCGAGTATACCCATATATCCGCCAAGACACGGTCCGCAAGTTGGAGTAGACACAACCGCACCTGCATCTATAAAGGCGGTAACGTATCCTCTTTCTACGCACTCTCTATAAATTTGCATAGTTGCGGGAATTATGATACAACGCACCCCGTCTTTTACTTTTTTACCTTTT
>JAZQYG010000140.1:0-3596 GCA_045633305.1 Clostridia bacterium
GGCAAAGAAGAGCGACAAAAAAATATGAACACCGTAAAATCTCGTCATGAAATAGACGACGTAAAAAAACTTGGAGAAGTTCTCACACGTTCAGAGTTATTAGTTCGTATTAATCCTTGGAATTCAAACTCAATTGAAGAGGTAAATAAAGTTATCGACGCTGGCGCAGACGTTATCATGCTCCCTATGTGGAAAACTGCGCAAGAGGTTGAGTCTTTTGTAAAAGCAGTAGACAAAAGGGCTATAACCGTCGCATTACTTGAAACAAAAGAAGGCGTAGAGGCAATTGACGAAGTGTTAGAAATAGACGGAATAGACGAAATTCATATAGGACTCAACGATTTGCATCTAAGTTACGGGCTCACGTTTATGTTCGAACTATTGTCTAACGGCACGGTAGACAAACTTTGCGCAAAAATAGCGAAAAAGGGTATACCTTACGGTTTTGGAGGCATAGCAAGAATAGGTGAAGGTTTGCTCCCTGCTGAAAATATTATTACAGACCACTATAGATTAGGTTCGACTCGCGCTATACTTTCTAGAAGTTTTTGCAACACGGAAGAACTCTCCAGTATAGAAGAAATAGAAAACGTCTTTGAGAGCAATCTGCGTGATTTGCGCAAGCATGAAAAAGTCGCCGACAAAATGAGCAAAGAAGAATTTTTAAATAATCATCAAAATATAAAGGATGCCGTAGCGACTATCGTTGCATATTTAAACGAAAGGAAAAACAATGGATAAAAACCAACTAATTACGCTTAGTGAAAAATTTGGAAAAACTTTTTATCTTCTTGAATCTGCGCAATTCAAGAAGAATTTTTTAGAACTCAAAAAAGCTTTTACGGATATTTATCCAAATTTCAATATTGCATATTCGTACAAAACTAATTACACGCCAAAACTATGTAAAATCATAAATGAACTTGGTGGTTTTGCCGAAGTCGTTTCCGATATGGAAATGGAAATAGCATTAAGAGTGGGCGTCAAACCCGAAATGATTATTTGGAACGGGCCTTACAAAAACGCGCAAAAAGTAGAGGAACTTCTTCTTGCGGGAGGCACGGTCAATATTGATTCAAAATACGAAACGAGTTTAGTTCGTGAAATTGCTCGTCGTCACCCGGACAAAAAAATGAACGTTGGTATTCGTTGTAATTTCGACGTATACGACGGAGTTGTTTCACGTTTTGGTTTTGATATAGAGTCAGACGATTTTAAAGACGTTTTGGCTATGATAAAGGAAGAAAAGAACCTTTATCTTATAGGTATGCAGTGTCATTTTGCTACGAGAAGGTTGGATACTTGGCCCCCAAGGGTAGAGGGTATGCTTGCTCTTTTGGACAAACTTGAACTTATTCCAGATAGAATTGACCTTGGCGGTGGATTGTTTGGTAAGATGGACGAATCGTTAAAAAAACAGTTTGATTCCGAAATTCCAACGTATGCCGATTACGCGCAAGCGGTAGCGCCTATTATGAAAGAGCATTACCAAAATTCAGACAAAAAGCCCATGCTTTTGATTGAGCCGGGTAGCGCTTTAGTTGGAGATTGTATGAGATTTGCTTCCACCGTTGTTAATATCAAATCGGTTAGAGGCAAGGCTATTGCAACGCTACTAGGTAGCATTTATAATATTAATCCCACGTTGAATAAGAAGAATCCTCCTATACAGGTTTATTCAATGGGCGGAGAGCAAGATGAATATCAAGACTTGGATTTTGGTGGATTTACGTGCATTGAGTCTGATTACTTATATCGTGGATACGAAGGAAAACTTGCAGTAGGCGACGTGGTAATATTTGGAAACGTTGGTTCATATTCCGTGGTATTAAAACCCCCGTTTATTCTTCCTAATTTCCCCGTGATAGACGTTAGTGAAGGAGAGGTACAACTTATAAAAAGAGGGGAAAATTTTGACGATTTATTCCACACGTTTACTTTTTAGGAGATAGAAAATGTATTACGTTCACGCATTTTTTAAACGCTTATTCGATTTTTTCATATGCTTGATTGTATCTTTGATTTTAATCCCAGTGTGGATAATAATTGCTATTGCAATAAAGTGTGATTCAAAAGGACCGATACTTTTCAAACAAGACCGACTCACAAAAAACGGAAAACCTTTCAAAATGTACAAATTCCGTTCTATGGTAGTCAACGCAGAACAAATGGGCGCGGGGTTATTCAATTATGAAAACGACCCTAGAGTAACCAAAGTCGGTAGATTTTTGAGGAATACTTCGCTTGACGAATTACCACAACTTCTCAACGTATTAAAAGGCGATATTGCTATAGTTGGCCCTCGTCCTTGCGTAAGTTACGAACTAGGGGATTACGCTACGCTTAATTCTCGATACAAAAAGCGTTTTCGCATGAAAGGTGGTATAACGGGGCTTGCTCAAATCAAAGGAAGAAATGAAAATTCTTGGGACGAAAAAGTCACCTACGATAACGAATACATAGATAAGTTCAAAAAGTGGGGACTTTTGCTGGACTTAAAAATCATATTCGGCACGATTGCAAAAGTTTTCCGCAAACAAGATATATACGAAGAAAAAGCGGACGAGAGTATGAGTGACGTCGAGGCTGCTAAATTCGCGGAAGAAGAAATAATTCGCGTAGCGCATATGCCTGACGAAGAGTACAATCAGTACGTAAAAAGTTTACAAGAAAAAACCGCTACTGCGGAAAAAGAGGAAAATAAAGATGAAAACTGACGTAGCAAATAGACTTATATGGCTAAAAGGAGAAATTCTTAACGTAAACGATGCCAAAGTTAACGTTCTTTCTCCGACTTCTCAATTCGGTCTTAACGTATTTGAAGGAATACGTTGCTACTGGAACGAAAGTAAAAAAGAGTTATATGCTTTTAGATTAGAAGACCACTTCAAGAGATTGAAAAAGTCGCAAAAACTCATCAAAATGGAAGATAAGTTTACCATGGCGGAACTTGAAAAGGCTTTCGTAGACGTTATTCGTGCAAACGAATACCAAGAAGATATTGCCGTCCGTCAAACTTTATTCGTAGACGGTTTTGGCTCGTGGAGTTCACTTGCGCCCGTGGAAATGTTTATTGCTCCTATCCCAAAGGCAAAAACAAATCCTGAATATAACAAAAAAGGACTTAATTGTTGCGTAAGTTCTTGGAGAAGAATTAGCGATAACGTTTTGTCTCCTAGAATAAAATGCGGAGCAAATTATATCAATAGTCGTATGGCTCAACTCGAGGCTATATCTAACGGATACGATACCACCATTTTCCTTAATGAAAACGGAAAAGTTGCAGAAGGACCGGGCTCGTGTTTGTTTATTGTTAAAAACGGCGAACTCGTTACGCCACTACTGACCGATAGCGTTTTGGAAAGTATAACTAGGGATACGATTATAAAAATTGCAAAAGAAGAACTCAATTTAAAGGTAATCGAAAGAAGTGTTGATAGAACTGAACTTTATACCGCTGACGAGGCTTTCTTGTGCGGTTCGGCTATGGAAATAACTCCCATATATACCGTTGATAAATACACGGTTGGCACGGGAGAAAAAGGCGAGATAACAAGTCATATTCATAAAAAATATCTTGAAATTGTTACCGGCGA
>JAZQYG010000141.1:0-3716 GCA_045633305.1 Clostridia bacterium
ACGGCGGCGGGTATATGGACGACGGCAGGCGTTGGTATGGCAGTAGGCGCAGGTATGTATATGCTTGCAGTGGTTGCGACCGTGCTTATCATAGCAATGCAATGCATTATGCATTTGCCTTATTCGATATTTAAGAAAAAACGTTACGTTCAAATCAAAGTAGTGTTTATCTGTCAAGGCAAGGAAAACGAAACTATCAAAAACATTTTTGAAGTAGATAGTTTTACAAGATTAAACGTATCGAGAAACGGTGACGGCGACGCACTTTTCACTGCCTACGTCAATACGGACAAAGTTTTTGACGACGGCGTGATACGAGAGTTTTTGTCTGCTTATCCATTTATTCAATCGATAGAACGGCCATCCGACGACGAAATTTAAGGATTTTGAAAAGTAAAACGGGAATTTGTTCAATTCCCGTTTTCTTTTTTACAAAAAAAAGAAAAAAAGAACTATTTATCACTAGAAGTTGCAAAAAGAACTATATTATAGTAGAATTTAATGGTACAAATAAAGTAATGATAGGCTGGTCAAGTTTATGAAAAAGAAATTGATTTTAGTTGGCGCGCCACCTGCGTGTGGTAAAAACTTCGTTTCCGATTTAATTTGCAAAAAATTAGAAAGAGTTGCCTATTTTGACAAAGACGATCTTACCGATTTAAGGCTTTGCGCTTTTAACGTAAGTGGTCAAACGCCTAATACCGACGGTGAGTTTTACGTCAAAAATATTCGTCCGTTTGAGTACTCAACCTTGTTTAATTTAGCGTTTTCGGCGTTGAAGTATGAAAATTACGTGCTTGTCAATGCGCCATTTATTCAAGAAAGCAAGAACGAAGGCTATATGGCTGATTTGAAAAAGAGAGCGGAAAAATTAAACGCGCAGTTGATTTTTATTTGGGTTACGGCGTCTGAAAAAGTTTGCTTTGAAAGAATGCAGAAGAGAAATTCGGATAGAGATATAGGCAAACTCAAAAACTGGCAAGAATACGTAAAAACGGTAGATTATACCGTTCCAAACTTTTTAGAAGAAAAAGGGTTAGTTGATAAAGTTATACACTTTGATAATGAAAACGAATCGAAGGCAAAACTGTCACTTGATAAAACGATAAAAATTTTAGGAGAATAAAAATGATTAACAGACAAGATGTAATCAGTGAGGTAGAATAGAACAAAATTATCGTAATTTTGCAACCGGCAAAAAAAGAATGTTTGTACAAAACGGAGTATAGCGAGATTATTTTATCAAACAATTGTACTTTTTAAAATGATGAAATAAATATAATCGGTGTGGGTTTTGCGATATTAAAACAGTAAAGCAACACAATTCAATACAAAATATAAGCATAAAAAAGGAACATTATGGATTTTTTGAAAAACAACAAAAGATTATCTTTTAAGATAGATAATAAAGACGCATTTGATTTTCCTCATTCGGTAAGTCAAGAAGAAAAGGGTAACGAACTTATTACGACGTATTCTTTTGAATGTGGTATAAAAGTCACCAACGTATCAAAAAAAATAGGTGAGTTTGGCGCGTATGAGTGGGTAAACTACTTTGAAAATACCGCGAGCGCATTCTCTCCGATTATTAGCGATATTTGGGACTGTGACGTAGAACTTGACTTCCCGTACGAAGCCCCCCTTGAATATAAGCCCGTCCACGCAGACAAAGAAACCACGACCAAAATCTATGCGCCCACAGGCTCTACTTGGACTGCAGAAGAATTTTATTGCGATCCCGATTATCTTTTTAGAAACAAAAGATTAAATCATTTATTCCCCGGTATCGTTAAAGAATACGCTACGTCGGGTGGACGTTCTTGCGAGGCGCAAGCTCCATTTTTCAGAGTGCAAAAAGGTAACGTTTGGCTCACTACCGCAGTTGGTTGGAGTGGTCAATGGAAAGCCCAAGTATCGAGAACGGAAAACACCGTGATATTCAAAAGCGGTATTGAAAAGACTTATTTTAGAATGCTTGCAGGCGAGAAATTCCGTACATCTTCCGTAGTTATTATGAAAGATGAGGGAGAGTATTGGGATATCGTCAACCGTTGGCGAAGACTTATCAAAGAGCAATACAGTCAAGCAGGCAAACGCTGTGAACAAGGTCCGCTCTCTGCTATGATTTGGGGTGGTATGACGTCTGAAGAAATGTTGCGTAGAGTTGAACTTATCAAAGAAAATAAACTTCCTTACGAGTACTTTTGGATAGATGCCGGCTGGTACGGTATGAGTAAGCCCTCCCTTAACGAATATCAAGGCGACTGGGGACAATACACGGGTGATTGGAGAATAAGCCCGTACACTCATCCTAACGGACTAAAAGACGTAGCAAAGGCTGTACACGATGCGGGTATGAAACTACTTATATGGTTTGAATTCGAGCGTGTATACGACGACGTTTGCACCATACAAGAACATCCCGATTGGTTTGTCGGTGGCAGAGGACAAAAGATATTAAACCTTGGCAATCCCGAAGCGTACGAGTTTGAACTTAACACGTTGAGAGAGTTTATCGATAAATTGGGAATGGACTGTTACAGACAAGATTTTAACGCGTCTACTCCTATAAACGAATGGAGAGCAAACGACGTAAACGACCGTCAAGGTATTACCGAAATTAAGCATATCAACGCTTTATACAAACTATACGATACGATTTTAGACGAATATCCAAATTTAATTATCGACAACTGTGCGTCGGGTGGTAGAAGAATTGATATCGAAATGATGAAGAGAAGTATTCCCTTGTGGCGTACCGACTATTACTGTCCGGTAAATTTCGACGTCGAAGTAGAGCAAATGCACCAACAATTATTCAGCACTTGGTTGCCTTATCACGGCGCAGGCATTAAACATCCAGATGAATATTCTATTCGTAGTGGTTACTCATCTTGCACAGGAACGGGATTCTTTTTCTACGGAGATGCAAAAGAGTTTTATATAGATGAGCAAAGCAAATACTTAAAAGAGTATTTGAGAGTGCGCCCGTATTTTAGCCAGAACTTTTACGCTCTAACAGAGCCGAGCAAGAGCCGTGATATATGGTGCGCGTCACAGTATCACGACGCGTCAAAACACGAAGGTATAGTTCAAGTGTTTAAGCGTGATAAATCAAGTTACGATACCTCGACGTATAATCTTCACGAAATAGATGAACACGCCACTTACGAGGTGGAAGACGTAGACCAAGGTAAAACCATTACGAGTGGTAAAGACCTTAAAAATTTTGTGGTTACAATCAAAGAAAAAAGAACAAGCAAACTCTTTATTTACCGCAAAATATAGATACGTTATAGAAAAAACGATAAAGATTTTAGGAGAATAAAAATGATTAACAGACAAGAAGTGATTAGCGAGGTAGAAAAGAACAAAATTATCGTAATTTTGCGTGGTTACACAAACGAGCAAGTAATAAAAACGGTAGAGGCTATGGAAAAAGGTGGCATTAAACTCGTAGAAGTTACCTTTGACCAGTCGGGCAAAATTACAGATGAAGAAACTGCGTCAAATATTCGCGCAATAAAAGAGCATTTCGCAGGTCGTATTCGTGTTGGCGCTGGTACGGTTATGACTGTTGAACAAGTAGAGATTGCATACAAAGCAGGGGCAGAATATATAATTTCACCTGACAGTTACGAGCCTGTAATTAGAAGAACTCGTGAACTCGGTATGGTTTCTATGCAAGTCGGAGGCCAAGCGGTCTTAGGAAGACA
>JAZQYG010000142.1:0-3789 GCA_045633305.1 Clostridia bacterium
GGCAAATTTTTTTATGCGATTTTCAAGTCCTTCCGTAACGTCTTGAATCTTTGACAGTTCTTCCTTTTTCATAACGCGCAGTTTGTATAGCACCATAGAAGAAAAATCTTTCAAAAAAGAAAAATCTTTATTTTGAATATCGTTATAAACGATAGAAGGAAGAAAGTTCTTGATTTCACTTTTTCCAAGAAGTATAAGTTCTCTTATAGAACTTGCAGAAAGCATATTGCCACTTGCAACTTTGGATTCGTATCCGTTATCCGCTCTTTTTACGCAAAAAGGTTCGATTGAGGTGTTTTTTAAGGCTTTTAAGTAGAGTATAGCAAGAATATCGTTTGGACTATTGAGAATTGCCGAGTAGTTTTCATTAGGGAAAAGTTCGCTAAAAGTTTGACTCAAAGCCTTTGGATAACTTATTCCCAGTGACATATTTTGGTCGAATTTTTCTTTAAAAGAAGGGGGCGGAGAAAGTAGGATATCGGCAATTTTTTTCAAAGCGTTCAAATCTCCGCACTCCGAACCGAAAGAAAGCCTAGTTGCTCCTATTTTTTGAGCGATTTTTACTCCTGCTTTTGCAAAGTTTTCTCCGTCTGAAAAAGCAGAATACGCGGGGAGTCTAACTACTGCGTCAAAACCTAGTTTAATTGCCCAAGTGGCGCGTTGCTTTTCTGTAAAAAAAGCGGGTTCTGCTCGTTGGGTGAAACTACCTCCGAGAATTGCTACGGCAAAAGTATTCGGGTGCGCCTGCTTTGTTTTTTGTAAATGATAGAGGTGTCCGTTGTGAAAAGGATTATATTCCGCTATGATTGCCGTAATATCCACTTTAAACTCCTTAATTAATTTAAAAATCGGTGTAAAATTACTTTGAAATTTTATACTTATCGTGTATAATTATATAGGTTAAAATTAAAAAGTCAAAGCAATTTACACAATATAACAAAAAAAGGAAGGTATCACAATGTCGAAATTAATGGATTCGATTAAGGCGAAGGCAAAAACTCTCGGCAAAAGAATTATACTTGCAGAGGGCGAAGAAGAGAGAATTATCCGTGCCGCAGAAATGGTAACTAAAGAGGGTATTGCAAAAATCGTGCTTATCGGAAACGAAAGCGTAATAAAAGCAAAATGCCCGGACGTAGATTTAACCGGAGTTGAAATCATTAACCCCGAAACCAGTGCAAAAACGGCAGAATACGCATCACTTTTATACGAACTTCGTAAAGCAAAAGGTATGACGGAAGAAAAAGCAGCATCTCTTTCAAAGGACTGTCTTTTCTACGGCGTGCTTATGATGAAGTGTGGTGACGCAGACGGTATGGTTGCAGGAGCCGTTCACTCAACGGGAGACGTTTTGAGACCTGCTCTTCAAGTTATAAAAACTAAACCTGGAATTTCCACGGTATCTAGTTGTTTCTTGATGAGTATGCCCGAAGAAGGACCTGGAGCAAAATACGGAGACGAAGGAGTACTCGTATTCGGCGACTGTGCGGTTAACCCCAATCCCGATAGCGACCAACTTGCATCAATTGCAATCGCATCTGCTGAAACTGCTCAAAAACTTGCAGGTATGACTCCTAGAGTTGCTATGCTTTCCTTCTCTACTAAAGGTAGCGCAAAACACGAACTCGTAGACAAAGTTGCGCTCGCTACTGAAAAGGTAAAAGAACTTGCTCCCACTCTTTGCGTTGACGGTGAACTTCAAGCAGACGCAGCGCTCGTTGCAAGCGTAGGCTCTCTTAAAGCGCCAGGTAGCACGGTTGCAGGCAAAGCAAACGTATTGATTTTTCCCGACCTTCAAGCAGGTAATATCGGATACAAACTCGTTCAAAGACTTGCAGGCGCAGAGGCAATCGGACCTATTTGCCAAGGCTTTGCAAAACCCGTTAACGACCTATCTAGAGGTTGCTCGGCAGAAGACGTAGTAGGCGTTGTAGCAACGACTGCAGTTTTATCTTAAAAGGAGTAAAAAATGAAAATATTAGTAGTAAACGCAGGTAGTTCTTCACTTAAATACCAACTTATAGATATGAAAGACGAGAGCGTAGTTGCAAAGGGTGCGTGTGAGCGTATTGCAATCGAAGGCTCTAAGCTTGAACACAAAGTAGGTGACAAATCCGTCACTATAGAACAATATCTTCCAGACCACACCGCAGCGCTCGAACTCGTACTCAAAGCGCTCACCGATAAAGAGCACGGCGCAGTTAAGAGCGTAGATGAAATCGGCGCGGTAGGTCATCGTATTCTTCACAGCGCGGAAGATTTCAAAGGAACCGTACTCGTAACTGACGAGACCGTAGCAATTTGTGAAAAGAACACTCCTCTTGGACCTTTGCACATGCCTGCAAATATTGCTTGTGTAAAAGCGTGCAGAGAGATTTTGAAAGGCAAGCCTATGGCAATGGTGTTCGATACCGCTTTCCACTCGACTATGCCTAAAAAAGCGTATATGTACGGCGTACCTTACGAGGCGTATACAGACTGGCAAGTTCGTAAATACGGTTTCCACGGAACTTCACACAAATACGTTTCTGGCGAAGCAAGAAAATATCTTGGTAGAGACGACGTAAAAATTATTACTTGTCACCTTGGTAACGGTTCTTCAATCGCAGCGGTTAAAGACGGAAAATGCGTAGACACCTCTATGGGATTCACTCCGCTAGAAGGATTAGTTATGGGAACGAGAAGTGGTGATATCGACCCCGCAGTTCTTGAATACATTATGAACAAGAGTGGTATGGATATTCACCAAATGCTTAACTATCTCAACAAGAAGAGCGGTGTACTCGGCGTAAGCGGAGTAAGCAGTGACTTCAGAGATTTGTCAAAGGCTGCAGGCGAAGGCAACGAAAGAGCGGAACTTGCTCTTGATATGTTTGCTTATCGCGTACAAAAATATATCGGCTCGTACGCCGTTGCTATGCACGGTGTAGACTGTATCGTATTTACCGGTGGTATCGGTGAGAACGATAAAGCAATGAGAGAAAGAATTATGCAAGGTATGGAATTTATGGGCGTAGAATTTGACAAAGAGGCAAATATGAACGCTCCTAGAGGAACGATTGTAGAACTCAACAAGGGTGGAAAAGTTAAAGTTCTCGTAATTCCTACCAACGAAGAACTCGTAATTGCGCGCGAAACGCTCGAACTTTTATAATTATCGGACTTTTTGTTTGACAAAGAGCAAAAGTTAAGTTATAATATGCTTTGTCCGATTTGTAAGGAAATAATATGATTATCGATTTATCTTCATTTTCAGTAGGCGATATCGTTACGATAGACGAAGAAATATCTTTGGACGATTCTCTTTTAACGAGAGAGGGTAGTTTTATCGGACCGATACGACTCAAAGGCGAACTCAGTATAGTAGACGACGCGAAGGCGGCTTTTATCGGGGAGATAACCTACGCAATACGCACGTTGTGTGATTCTTGCGGAAGGGAAACCGAACTTAAGAGAACTCTCAAAACGTCTGCAATGTTTACGGACGAGCCTGAGGAAGAGGATTACTTCTTTAACGGAAGAGAACTCGAGCCAGACAAAGCGGTTGCGGACGGAATAATTCTCGATTTACCGTCGCGAATTTTATGTCGTAAAGATTGCGCTGGGATATGTCCCGTTTGTGGACAAAATCTCAACGAAGGCAAATGCAAGTGCAAAAATCTTGCGGAATCGGCAAATCCTTTTGCCGTATTAAGAGAAATAGATTTCAGTGTGGGAGGTGCAGACAATGGCAGTACCAAAGGGTAAAGTATCAAAAGCAAGAAGGAATTCAAGAGCCGCAAATTGGAA
>JAZQYG010000143.1:0-6232 GCA_045633305.1 Clostridia bacterium
ATTCAATTAAAAATCCTAAGAGAAACACCCTGAATTTGCTCTCTTTTTTATACTATACTTCTTAATAAATTACGTCATAATAAAAAGTTTTTATATCTTTGGGGTCGTAAAATTCTTCAACGTCTATTTCTCCGTATTTAAAACTACCAAATTCTTCACAATTTTTCCCTTCTTTATCGTCTTGACCACAAACGTGAGACTCTATGGCTTTATTGGAGGTGTTACTTGAATCTAAACATCTTTCGTCGAAAATTTTCATTTTTTTGCCTTCGCTTTCCACTATAAAGACTCCGCTCATTAGACCATTAATTACAATTTGAGCAAAGTATTTTTTGCCTTTAATCTCACTAAGTGAGTACGCGCTTTTCCCAGGAGAAAAAAATCCGTCGGAAGAAAATCTTACTATTCCTCCTTTATACACGTCGTCGTCTATATATCCAACGCAATGGGCGTACTTCGTATATCCCTCTGTTTTTGATACGAATCCAAAATATTTATCGTATATTACGTCTCTCGGTTCAAAAAAAGTTATTTCTGCAACAAAAAATCTCGGTATATCTTCTAAACTATAAACTATATCTACTTCAATATTTTCTATCTCGTGTTTTGCAATATTTTCAGACACGCGATATTCAATTCGCTCTTTTATGCGCGCAATATGTTCTTCTATCGTATAGTTAGTTTCATACACGGGAGGTTTTATACATTGCGGATGATGTTTTGGAATTAAACCTATGAACGCAACAAAAGTAATCAATACCACAAGTACGACGATTATTAACGTTATTGGAATTTTATTTTTGTATTTTATCATAATACTTACACGCAACTATTAAAATCCACTAAATATAAAACGCAAGAATATCCCTTATTGATTGATATTCTTGCGTTTATTTAAGCGAATCAATAGCGTATCCCCCTTTTTGAGCGGTATACTCTTTTTTCTATTATGCTATACGCTTATTTTTATGTCAATACCTATTTAAAATTTTTTTAAACAAAAAAAAGACCTATTCAACATAGGTCTTTTTTACTTTTATGCTCCTCTTTCGATTAGAGTTACGTTAAGCGTTTGGGTGCTTCCTTGTCGTTTAACTATTATCGTTAGTTGGTCTCCGATTTTTTTGGAGGATAGAATAGTTCCAAGCGTATCGCTTTCAACTACTGCTCTTCCGTCTACTCTTACGATATAGTCACCGACTTTTAGTCCGCTATCAGCGTTTGCAACCTCGTAGATATAAAGCCCAAGGGCTTTATCCGAGTAATTCAAATAAGCGCTCCACTGCTCTTTTTCTTCCGTTGTTTCTATTCCGTTTAAGAAATTATTCATCTTTAAAGTAGAATTAAGTTCAAGCACGGTCACGCCGATTGCAGGTCTACCCGAAACGTAACCTTTCGTTATGAGGTCCGTGACTGCGCTCATTGCAATTTTAACGGGAATTGCAAAGCCTAAGCCTTCTATACCTTCCGCCATCATCTTTGCATTGACTATGCCGATAAGTTGAGCGTGCGCGTCAAATAGTCCTCCGCCTGAATTTCCTTGGTTAATTGCCGCGTCCGTTTGCAAAAGGTTCATAGTAACGCCGTCCACTTCTATTTGTCTATCTAAGGCGCTAACTATACCCGAAGTAACCGTTCCGCCAAGAGTCCCAAGGGGATTTCCTATTGCAATAGCGGTGTCTCCTACTCTTATAGAGTATGAATCGGTAGGTATCGTTGCGGGTTTATATTTATTAGAATCTATTCCAGTCTTTGAAATAGTTATAACACCTATATCAAAATCCTCGTCGCTTGCAACTTTTGTTGCAGTATAAGAAGTGCCGTCCGTGAGTTTGACTTTAATCGTTTGCGCTCCCTCTATTACGTGATGATTAGTTACGATATAATATTTAGTATCGTCCGTTGCAATCAAGACTCCACTACCCGAAGCCGAGCCACCCGACAAAGTTACGCTTATTTCAACAACGCTATCGGCAACTAAAGAGGCTGTTTCGCTAACCGTGTAATTCGTAGTTGAGTTATCTATACTATTTACAACGATATTTTGCCCTCTAAGTGTTTGAACGGACTCAGCAAGGCTTTTTACCTCTACGTTGTAGATAACCTCTTCAGCATTTGGAAGTTGCCCGTCGTTTGGAAAAAAAGCAAAGCCCGCGCAACCACTTGTAAACAGAGTTGCCACTATTAATATAGTAACTATTAAATATATATATTTTTTACTATTTATCTTTCTCATAAGTTATTCTCCCCTTTCGCAAACCAAATTGCTTAAATATCCAGCCGAGTTAAATACTTCTATCGCTTGAATTATAGGAATCGCAAAGCCTATTCCTTCTACTCCGGT
The DNA here is from genome assembly GCA_045633305.1 of Clostridia bacterium. Classification (GTDB taxonomy): domain Bacteria; phylum Bacillota; class Clostridia; order Christensenellales; family RUG350; genus RGIG2224. The sequence continues at coordinate 2,345 of JAZQYG010000143.1, forward strand.
TTGAGAAATTTTTGCGTTAACGATACCTATAAGTTTGCCGTCCTCGTTAAATAGACCTCCTCCAGAATTACCTGGGTTAACCGACGCGTCCATTTGAATCAAAGTCATTAGATTTGATTCAACCATTTGTTCTCTTTCGGTTGCGCTGATTATTCCAGAGGTAACCGTGCCTCCAAGCGTACCGAGAGGATTACCTATTGCAAGTACTTTTTCTCCTTCGGTGATTGAGTAAACTTGGAGAACGCTTGCAAGCGTTACGCTATCGTACTCTTCACCCAGTTCACTTTTTTCAACTTTAAGCAAAGCAAGGTCGTTTTGCGCGTTTTTATAAAGTCTAGTTGCAGAATATTCTCTTCCGCTATTAAGTTTAACTACAATTTGAATTGATTGATAGGAGTAATATTTGCCGTTTTCCGTAAAATCTGCCCCGTCTGCAACGACGTGTTCGTTAGTTATAATCTCTATCGAATCAGACTGTTTATTTACGATAACTCCGCTACCTCTCGAACCGATTTGATAAATTTCGCCGTTATAAAGGTAATCATATATAACAGTAACCTCAACCACCGAAGGCAAAATCTTTTCAACGACGTCTGCTAAGCCTCCGGATGAAGAATTTATCGTGCCTTGATTAATATTGATATTTCCATTAGGCTCAAACGGCGTTTGGGGAGCACTCTCTTCCGTCTCGGGATTTTGAGGAAAAAGTCCGGTTTCAGGGAAAGATTGCATAAAATAACTCCATACGCCAGTAACGTTACACGCTGTCAAACTAAAACACGTAACTATACATACGAGAATTATTAAGATTTTAGACTTTAATCCTTTCATTTTTCCTCTTACTCTAATTAGTTTTTACACCTTAACGACTTTTAATCTTAATTTTCAAAAACGATACCACTTTTTTGAGTTTTTGCAAAACTAGCAAATTCCACGAAGGGAGCAATCTTCTCTTGGGCTATTTTTGCCTCCTTTTCACTCTCGAATATACCGAAAACCGAACTACCCGAGCCAGACATTAAAGCAAGCGGAGTAAACTTTTGTATAATTTCCCTTACTCTTTTTACTTCGGGATTTATCTTTTCCGAAACGCTTTGTAGGTCGTTAAAAAGATATTCTTTTGCTTCTTTAAAGTTTCCTTCTCTTAATAATTTAACGATAGGGACAACTTCTTTTTCCGTAATAAAACGGCTTTCATCAAACGCGCGATACGCCTCTGGCGTAGACACACCGCCACGACCTTTTGCAATAACGAGATTGAGTTCAAGTGGCTCAAAGTCCGTTAAATCCTCGCCTACTCCTCTCACTCTTGATAGCCCTCCCGTCGTCATAAAATGGACGTCCGAGCCAAAAGCAAGTGGATTCATTACCTCGCCGAATTCTCTTTCAATTAGTCTCAAAGCGCACGCAGCATCTGCAGAAGAACCGCCAAGCCCTGCCTCCATCGGAATACCCTTTTCAATATCGAATCTTAAAGGAGGCAAATCTAACTTTTTAGCCTCGTCTACCACCTTGCACACGATATTATTCGGACTCGGCTCCCCGTTCATATAAACGCCACACTCTCCGACCGTCATCATTACTGTATCAAACAATCCAACCGAGTGCATAAACCCGTCGAGAGTGTGCATTTTGCCCCTTAATCCCGTAATTTTTAGATTAAGATTGATTTTTGCAAAAACTTTTGCCGTACTTTTCATTATTCTGCTATTAGTTTACAAACTTTATCCGAATAATCAGCAAGATTTTCTACTTTTACACCGGCAGAAAGTTCTGCTTGAGTCAAGAGAACGTCAGCAAGGCACACGCATTTATCCTTGTCACTCTCGTATAGAGCGCAAAGTTTGTCGTAAATTTTGTGATTAGCGTTGATTTCAAGCACTCTCTCCGCTTTTGCTTTTCCGTCGCTTGCAGGCATAGCGTTTAAGACCTTTTCCATTTCCAAACTTATAGCGCCTTGAGTGGTCAAACATACCGCGTGATTTTTGAGTTCGCTAGTTAATCTAACGAGGTTTACTCTACCATCAAGTTTTTCCTTGATATATTCGAGCATTTCGTTAGACTGGCTCTTGTTTTCATCATTTGCCTTTTCACTTTCGTACTCGGAAAGAGATTTAAACTCTTTTTCTTCAAAAGTTCCGATAATTCTAAGACAAAATTCGTCTACGTCGTCGGTTAAGAAAAGAACGTCCGCGCTATCTGGAAGTTTTTCAAGTACGGGAAGTTGGCTAACGCTTGCAATAGAAGAGCCCGAAAGATAATAAATACATTTATCTTCTTGTTTCATTTTGGCTACGTATTCGCTAAGCGTTACAAGTTTATTCTCACGATAGGAGTGGAACAAAAGTATATCTTTCAAAAGGTCCTTTTTCTCTCCAAATCCCGAATAAACGCCAAATTTAAGTTGCAAACCGAACTGTTTCCAAAAAGTTTCGTAATTTTCTCTTTCAGACTCGAGCATCTTTTTGAGTTCGTTTTTTATTTTCTTTTCAAGATTATTTGCTATAACTTTGAGTTGTCTGCCGTGTTGAAGAGTTTCTCTTGAAATGTTGAGTTGGAGGTCGGACGAATCAACCACGCCCTTTACGAATCCAAAGCAATCGGGAAGAAGTTCTCCGCATTTGTCCATAATCATAACGCCACTGTTATACAGTTGAAGTCCTTTTACGAAATCCTTCGAATAATAATCGTATGGCGCGCGTTTAGGAATAAAAAGCAAGGAATTAAAGGTAACCGCGCCTTCTACGTTTGAAGTGAACACTTTGAGTGGCGCCTCAAAATCGTGGAATTTTTCCTTATAAAACTCCGCGTATTCCTCTTCTTTTACCTCGCTCTTGGATTTTTTCCAAATAGGTATACGGCTATTGAGGGTTTCTTTTTCAAAACAAACTTTTTTCTCCCCGTCGCTATCCTCGCTCTTTTCAACGAGCATATTTATAGGATAACGAATATAATCGGAATACTTTTTAACCAACGCGCGAATCGAGTATTCCTCAAGGAATTTTGAATAGTTTTCCTCTTCGCTATCTTTTTTGATGTATAAAGTAATTTCCGTACCGTTACTTTCTTTTTCGCTCTCCTTTATCGTGTAACCTTCCGCGCCGTCCGATACCCACAAGTTCGCTTTATCCGTGCCGTACGCTTTTGAAAGCACCTCGACTTTGTCCGCTACCATAAACGCAGAATAAAATCCTACGCCGAATTGACCTATCATATTGATATCTTCTTCGGTGATATCACGCTTCACGTCAAGCGTTCCACTATGAGCGATAACTCCAAGGTTGTTCTCTAAGTCCTCTGCGCTCATACCTAAACCGTTATCGCATATTTTCAAAAGTCTTGCCTCTTTATCTGCGATAATTTCAATAGTGAGTTCATCACGAACGATTCCGAGAGTTTCGTTCAAACTTTTATAATATAATTTGTCTAACGCATCACTTGCATTAGATATAAGTTCTCTTAAAAAAATCTCTTTGTTTGTGTAGATTGAGTTAATCATCAAATCGAGAAGTTTTTTTGATTCAGCCTTAAACTTTTTCATTTTTGCCTCCGTACGCACGTGAATAATTATATATATTATATAATTAAACTTAAATTAAATCAACATTTATTTGTTTATTTGGGAAAATTGTTAAAAAAAAGGCTCTATCATAAGTGATAAAGCCAAAAAAAGACGTAAAAAAAACCTGCCTACGCAGGTAATAAATTGAGCACGACTCGTAAAATGAGAGGAAAAGAATTTGTTCAAGTGGTTGGTGCCTGTGGCACCGTGTTTTAGTTCCTTTCGGAACGACTAACCTAAGTTAGTCTCGACTTAAGCAGGGGTTACCTGCTCCTTAAAGGAGGTGATCCAGCCGCACCTTCCGATACGGCTACCTTGTTACGACT
>JAZQYG010000144.1:0-6349 GCA_045633305.1 Clostridia bacterium
CAAAATGAGAGAGGGAGCAAAAGAGTTCGTCGGCAAAAAAGATTTTCGCGCTTTTCTTGCGAGTGGGTCGAGCGTGCAAGACACGGTTAGAGAAATTTACTCTATCGAAATAGAAAACCAAGACCAAGATATTACGGTCAAAATAACGGGTAACGGATTTTTATATAATATGGTACGCATTATAGTCGGCACTCTACTTGACGTTGGCTACGGCAAAAAAACACCTGAACAGGTAAAGGAAATAATAGAATCACGAGAAAGAAAAAATTCCGGAAAAACTCTTCCTGCAAAAGGGTTAGAACTTTTTTCCGTCGAATATAGTAACAAGGAGAAAAAGATATGATAGAAATACGTGAAGTAAAAACGAAAAAGGAGCAAAAAGAGTTTTGTAGTTTCCCTTTGAAACTATACAAACACAATCCATATTATTGTCCTCCGTTTTTTGCGGACGAAATGGCTCTTTTTGACGAGAAAAAGAACGTGTACTCCGATTTTTCGGAAACCAAATTTTGGCTTGCATACAAAGACGGCAAAGTTGTAGGTAGAATTTCTGCAATTATTAATCACGCCTACATAGAAAAATCGGGCGAAAAGTGCGCTAGATTTACTCGTTACGACGTTGTCGACGACTTTGAGGTGAGCAAAAAACTTTTCGAGACGGCGGAAAACTACGCAAAAGAAAAAGGTATGGACAAAATCAACGGACCTATGGGATACGTTGATACCGATAGAGAGGGTATGCTCGTAGAAGGATTCGACCAGTACCAAGTATACGGTGGAAGTTATAACTCTCCTTGGTGCCAAGCCCACGTTGAAAAACTTGGATACGTGCCTCAAGTGGACTGGATTGAGCGTAAAATCACGATTCCCGAGCAAGTTCCCGAAAAAATCACCAAATTTGCAGATATCATCAAACAAAAATTTGGTTTACGCGAAATAATCGACAACGACACCAAAGTTGGCAAACTCGTAAAGAAAGAAAAAGATAGAATATTTGAACTTCTCGATATTTGTTATAAGGATTTGCACGGAACAGTTCCTTTTACTCAAAGAATAATAGATTCTCTCGTTTCCACCATTTCCCTTATTATGCAAGCGAGATATCTTTCTCTTATTGAAGACAAAGACGGAAATTTGGTAGGTTTCGGATTTTTGTACGGAGCGTTCTGGAAGGCGCTTAATAAATGTAAAGGCAAACTTCTTCCTACCGGAGCGATTAGACTTTTGCGTACCAAAAAACATCACGACGAAGTTGAAATGTGTTTAATTGCCGTTCACCCCGACTGGCAAAAACGCGGAGTAACCGCTCTTATTATGCAAAGAATTATGCAAAACCTTATCGACGCAAAAGTAAAATATGCCGAAACTAACGCTACTCTCGTTGATAACGTAATGATAAACAATCTTTGGGACGGATTTGAACACGTTAAACACAAACGTAAACGTTGCTACGTAAAGGAATTAGATAAATAATGATACTCACGGCACTATCTTCTTGCGCATTACTTTTCGCTATTTGTATACCAGGATTTATTTTGCGTAAATGCAAAAACATCGGAGCAGAGGGTAAAAAGGGAATTTCTTTGACCGTGACATACGTAGGTCAAGCATCACTTGCTCTTTATTCTTTCCAAATCAATAAATACAAAGACGGTATGTTGACTAACATTTTGTATGCCGCCTTGTTTGCATTGCTTTCTATAGTTGTTTGCTCTATTATTTCTTGGTTTATGTACAAAAAAGCCTTCAAAAAAGGAGCAGAAGGCGCAAAAGATAGAACGCTTGGTTTTATCGGTGTTTTTTCAAACTGTGGGTTTATGGGAATACCGTTTGTTCAAATGTTGCTCCCTTCTAATCCAGAAGCAGTGCTTTACGTTGCAACTTATCTTTCCGTATTCAACGCATTGATTTGGTCGATAGGCGTGTACTTTGTATCGGGCGACAAAAAATACATAAAGGTTAGCAAAATATTCTTGAATCCACCTACCGTTGCATTAGCGGTTGCTCTTCCATTGTTTTTTATGGGAATAACACTTCCTGGTATATTATTTAAGGGAGTAGAGCATCTTGCAAATATTTGCACCCCGCTTTCAATGATACTTATGGGTATGTATCTTGCAGAGAGCAAACCTCGTGAAATCGTTTGCGATAAAGGTTTATACGTTGCAAGTTTTGTAAAACTTATACTTTCACCTTTTGTAATGCTCCTTGTAATGTTACCGTTTAATTCGGTTATAGACCCGAATTTGCGACTTGTTTGCTTTATTGTTGCCGCAATGCCATCTGCATCTTCCGCAATTATGATGAACGACGTATTTGGAACAAAAGAAGGAAGTCTAACCGCTGCAAGAGGTCAACTTGTAACGACTGCGCTATGTATTTTGACCGTTCCTTTCGTGCTTTGGCTCTACGGGCTTATTTTTCCATTATAAAAAGTCATAAAAACGGTGGTTTTCGCCGTTTTTTGCTTTTAAAAGAGCAAAATTATAAAAAAGGTTGCTCTTAACAAATTAATTTGTTATAATTATCAAGACGTATCAACTAAAAAATACTTTTGGAGGATAATATGAATACTACTGAAAAACTTACCATTGATGCTATCCGCGTACTTTCCGCAGAAGCAATCGAAAAAGCAAAATCCGGTCACCCCGGACTTCCTCTTGGCGCTGCTCCTATCGGTTACGAACTTTACGCTAACCAAATGGTCTACAACCCCAAGAACCCCGACTTTTTTAACAGAGACCGTTTTGTATTGAGCGCAGGACACGGCTCAATGCTCGTTTATTCGCTCTTACACTTGTTCGGATTTGGACTCACCAAGGACGATTTGGCTTCTTTCCGTCAATTTGGTTCTCTTACTCCCGGACACCCCGAATATAAACACACCAAAGGCGTAGACACCAGCACTGGTCCTCTTGGACAAGGTATTGCATACGCCGTTGGTATGGCTCTTGCAGAAAGTTATCTCGCTGCAAAATTCAACGAAGAAGGATTCCCCGTTGTTGACCACTACACTTACGCTCTTTGCGGTGACGGTTGTATGATGGAAGGTATCGAATCAGAGGCGGCAAGCCTTGCAGGTACTCTCGGACTTGGTAAACTTATCGTATTTTACGACGATAACGAAATTACTATCGAAGGTGACACCGATATCGCTTTCAAGGAAAACGTAGGCAAACGTCACGAGGCTCAAGGTTGGCAAGTAATTCACGTTGACGACGCTAACGACCTCGAGGCAATTAGAAAAGCAATCAAGAAAGCAAAGAAAGAGAAGAATAAACCCTCTCTCATTGTGCTTAAATCTATTATCGGTTACGGTTCACCTCTTGCTGGTGACCATAACTGTCACGGCGCACCTCTTGGCGCAGACAACCTCCAAAAGATGAAGGACGATATGGGTTGGACTATGCCTCCCTTTGAAGTTCCCGACGAGGTTAAAGCAGTTGCCGACGAGGCAATCAGAAAAGGTAAACGCGCTGAAAACAAATGGAAGAGACTCGTTAAGGCGTACAAAGAGGCTTTCCCTGCAAAATACGAAGAATTTATGGCTTGGCTCTCCGGCAAAACGGTTGACCTTGTTAACGTTGACGAACTTTGGCAATGGGAAAAACCCGACGCTACTCGTAATACCAGCGGTGTAATGATTAACCGTCTTGCGTCTTTCGTTCCCAACCTTATCGGTGGCTCGGCTGACCTTGCTCCTTCTAACAAGAGTTATATGAAAGGCAGAGGCGATTTCTCGGCAGAAAATAGAACGGGAGCAAACCTCCACTTCGGTATTCGTGAACACGCTATGGCTGCTATGTGTAACGGTATGGCTCTCCACGGCGGACTCAAAGTATATTGCGCAACCTTCTTCGTGTTCTGCGATTATATGAAGAACGCAATGAGAATGTCTTCTCTTATGGGACTCCCCGTAACCTACGTTTTAACTCACGACAGTATCGGTGTTGGCGAGGACGGACCTACCCACGAGCCCGTAGAACAACTCATTTCACTTAGAAGTATTCCTAACATGCGCGTATTCCGTCCTGCAGACGGTAACGAAACCACCGCTGCTTGGATTTCGGCAGTAACGGGAGACAAACCTACCGCACTCGTTCTTACCAGACAAAATCTTCCCCAGTATGGTGAGCAATCCGCTAAGAACGCTCTCCGTGGTGGATATATCATTTCGGACTGCGAAGGAGAACCCGACGTTCTTCTTATGGCAAGCGGTAGCGAAGTAGAACTTATCGTAAAAGCGCAAGCAGAACTCAAAGACAGAGGAATTGAAGCAAGATGTATTTCTATTCCCTGTATGGAAGTATTTGAAGAACAAGACGACGATTATATCGAAAGCGTAATGCCCAGTTACATAAGAGCAAGAGTTGCTGTTGAGGCTGGTTCAAGTTACAGTTGGCACAAATACGTTGGTTTAGACGGCGAACTCGTAACCATGGATACCTTCGGCGCAAGCGCACCTGCAAAAGTGCTCTTTGAACATTACGGATTCACTGTAGATAACGTTGTTGAAAAAGCGTTTGCCGCTATCGAAAACAACCTCACGATTGAAGATACTTGCTACGACTGCGAGTGTGAAGAAGATTGCAACAACTGTCCTTGTGAAGACGACTGTGACACCTGCGCATGCGCAGACGAGCACGGATTCTGCGACGGTGAGTGCGAAGGTTGCGATTGCGACTGCGAATAATTAGGAGAAAAAATGAACTACGACGTTGAACTCGTTGGTAAAATAGGTTCAATGGCGCTTATAAATAGGGAATACGGCGATATAGATTACAATACTATAGCCCGTATTTCCCGTGAACTCCGCCCAGGTATGATTTGGGTGACGAGTGGCGCTACCGAAATAGGCAGACTTGATTATATAAGACGTACCGGTAAAGAACTCAAAGGTGATGAAACTCTTGCGAAAACGGATTATTCTGCGCAAGGGCAGGCTATCCTTATGCAAAATTACCGCACTTTTATCAACGAAAAGTATAGCGTCAGACAAATACTCGTTGAGCATCAACATTTCAACGACGAACAAAAAGCGGAGAGTTTGCGCTCTTTACTTCTTCGTTGTCCCGCCCAAGGGGCAATACCCATTATCAACTATAACGACGCCGTTTGCTCGGAAGAAAACCGTAGGTTTGAAATAATGAGTTTAAAGGCGAAAATGAAGAGGGTAATCCAAGGCGTTGACAACGACGAAACGGCGTCCCACATAGCGTGCCTTGTAAAGGCAAAACGACTTGTTATTTTGACTTCGGCAAACGGAATTTATCGCAATCCCGACGACCCGTCTACTTTGATTGAACTCATAACGGGTTCAACGAGCGAAGAGGTTATACAAGCGGTTGACGAGTGCAAATCTTGTTGCCGTGGCGCAAGCAGAAAAGGAGCGAACGGGGCGGGCGCAAAACTCGAGTACGTCAAAGAACCCTTGGAGTACGGCGCAGAGGTATATATTGCAAACGCAAAATATTCTCTCAAAGATATTATAAGCGGAAAAGTTCCTTGTACTGTTATTAAGAGGTCGTAATGAAAAAAATAGGACTAATAACCGCAATGGCAAAAGAACTTAAAGTTTTTTTGCAAAAACTCGGCAAGGAAAAAGAAAAAATCGAGAGTAAAGGCTTTTGCGTATATCGCTTTGAGATAGACGGAGAAAAAGAACTTTTCGTAACGGACTCGGGCGTGGGCGAGGTATCGTCGGCAATAGCAACACAGATGCTCGTTGATAGATTCGGCGTTGAAATGGTTATGAATTTCGGCGTATGCGGAAGTTTGGATAACTCGTTAGATGTTGCCGATATCGTTTTCGGTGAATCGGTATATCACTTTGATAGAGATACTTCCGCCTTAGACGGCGTTGAGGTAGGATATTATACCGAATACGGCGCAAAATATCTAAAAGCGGATGAGGAAACGCTTTTGCAAGCAAAAAAAATTGCTCCCGAAATTCGCGCGGTAAGAATCGCCTCTTCGGAAAAGTTCGTCGCATCGTCTAAACTAAAAGCAGAACTCCAAAAGGAAGGCGCAAGCGTTTGTGAAATGGAGGCGCTCGGAGTCCTTTTGACTGCTAAAAGAAATAATTTGCCCTTTCTTCTTATAAAGGCGGTTTCAGACAAAGCGGACGAAGAGGCAAAGATGAGTTTCAACGAAATGCTCAGTCTTGCTATGCAAAAGTGTAGCGATTTAATTTCTATATTGATAAACAATTTTTAGTTTAAAAATCAATTTATAGGCAATACTCCCTATACCGAAAGGTGTGGGGAGTTTTTTTATGAAAAAAATTTACATATTCGCATTTTGTATAATATTTTTATTCGTTTTTCTTTGTCAAAAAGAAAGTCCAACC
>JAZQYG010000145.1:0-2252 GCA_045633305.1 Clostridia bacterium
CAAACCTTGGATAATACTCTTGGCGAGTATCTTGCAAAATGTGGCAAAACTCAACTCCGTATTGCCGAAACTGAAAAATACGCTCACGTAACCTTCTTTTTTAACGGTGGCGTAGAAAAAGCAAACGAAAACGAAGAGAGAGTTTTGATTGCATCTCCCAAGGTTGCAACTTACGACTTAAAACCCGAAATGAGCGCATACGAAGTTGCATACAAAGCGTGTGAACTTATAGAAAGTCAAAAATACGACGTAATGATTTTGAACTTTGCTAACTGCGATATGGTAGGTCATACCGGCGTTATGGACGCAGCAAAAACGGCAGTTCTTGCGGTAGAAGAGTGTTTGGAAAAAGTACTTGCCTCCATAGACAAAGTAGGTGGTAGAGCCTTAATCACTGCGGACCACGGTAACGCGGATAAAATGGCAGAGAGCGACGGCAAACCTTTTACCGCCCACACGACTGCTCCCGTACCTCTTATCGTATACGGCGAAGACGTAAAACTCAAAGACGGTGGAATTCTTGCGGATATTGCGCCCACTATGCTTGATTTGATGGGCTTAGAAAAGCCTCAAGAGATGACAGGCGAGTCTTTGATTGTAAAATAGTACAAAAAAGTTTATTTTTCGTCTTGATTTAACTAAAATATTGTGCTATACTCTTTTTCCAAAGTGTATAGCACTTTTTATGGGCATGTTCTGGATTCGACAGGGGATTATCGGAACGGAAAAAGCATACCGCAGGCTCGTCTGCGACAAAAACGGAAATTAAAGCTTAAACGCTAAAACTGAAACTAAGGCTAGCTACACTGGTAGTTACGCTTTCGCAGCCTAAGTCTGCGATGTCGACCTGTGGGACTGCGACGCAGTAATCGGCATCAGAACTGCAGTGAACGTCACCGCGCCACGCCCGTAACGCTGTGATGACCATGCGGGATACACAGTTTAAAGCGCGTTTACGCGCGTTAGGCTGGAGAGAACAAATCGTAAACTAAGTATGTAGAAAGTCCGTGGCGAAGTCTTTTGAACAGGGGTTCGATTCCCCTCATGTCCACCAAAAATCGACAATTTCGATAGAAGTTTGTCGATTTTTACTTATTACTTATTCACTATTCACTATTCACTATTCATTTGTGTCGATTTTTGGGAAGTAAGAAGTAATAAGTAATAGTGAAAAGGTTGATGGAATATATAAAATAATATATTTTGGTTTCAAAATTGAGTAAATCTAAAAAATTTTTCTTTTCGAGTATAAGATAAGTCGACAATTTCGATAGAAGTTTGTCGATTTTTACTTATTACTTATTCACTCTTAACTTTTTACTAAAAGCACTATTTATTTAGTGCTTTTTTGCGTTTATTGTCAATATTACGTATTTATGTTTGAATTAATAAAGATTTTCACTGCTTTTATTAAATAAAGGGAAATAACTTGAATTTATGTAGAATTAGTGATATAATTTTTAGGATAATAAAAAAGGGAGAATTTCCAAAATGAAAATCACTGTTTGTATCGGTAGTTCTTGTCATATAAAAGGTTCTCGCTCTATCGTTGAAAGATTGAGAGAACTTATTCAATCAAACAATCTTTCTGAAAAAATTGAACTTGGCGGTACTTTTTGTATGGGTAAATGCCAAAAAAACGTTTCAGTTACAGTTGACGACGATTTTTTCTCGGTATCACCTGAAACAGTTGACGAATTTTTTAACGAAGTGATTTTAAAGAGGGTTTAATATGCTAATCGTTGAAATTTGCGTTGGAAGTTCTTGTTGTTTAAAGGGTTCGCAAGAAATCGTTTCCCTTATGGAAAATGCTATTTCGGAGCACAAACTTGAAGATGAAGTTGCGCTTATGGGCAGTTTTTGTATAGGTAAATGCAATAGAGATGGCGTTACCGTAAAGGTAAACGAAGATATACACGTAGGAATTACCCGTGAAAATTTTAAGGAATTTTTCGATAAAAACGTTTTAGAAATTTTAACTAAATAAAGAGGATAATAATGTCAGATTGTCTTACTCTAAAAAAATCTAATTGTAAAAACTGTTATAAATGTATACGCCACTGTCCAGTAAAGGCAATTCGTTTTTCTGGAAACCAAGCGCATATTATAGGCAACGAGTGCATTTTGTGTGGTCGTTGTTTTGTTGTTTGTCCTCAAAATGCAAAGGAGATCGTTGACGTTACTGAGAAGGCGAGAGTTCTGCTTCAGAGCGGAGATCCCGTCGTTGTCAGCCTTGCGCCCTCATTTATTGC
>JAZQYG010000146.1:0-9298 GCA_045633305.1 Clostridia bacterium
GCTTCAAATTCTTGTATGTGCGCTGAATCTTTGAGCATAACGTCGGCGAGTTTTGCGCTTGCAGTAGTCAAAAATATCTTGCCTCTAAATCCGTTTTTATAAAGTATGGGTAAATTTCCGGAGTGGTCTATGTGCGCGTGTGTGAGAAAAACGTAATCTATTTCAGATAGTTTTGCAGGTATAGGTTGATTTTCGAAAATGTCTCTTCCTTGTTCCATACCACAGTCTACGAGAAACTTTTTATTTCCTACCGTAACCATAGTACAACTACCAGTCACTTCGTGTGTTGCGCCAAGAAAATGTAATTCCATAAATCCTCCTTATATTCGCAATAATTTAGCTTTTATATTAATTTATAAGCCTATTTCAATATACTTCCCATTTCTATAAACGGTTACACTTTTAAATCCGTTATTTTTTAGAATTTCTACCCCTTCCTTCATACCGAAGGCAACGAAGTTTGCACTGTGACAATCTCCCCCGATTATTATTCTTCCATTTTTTTGTTTTATAAACTCTAAAAGTTTAAGTGATGGATACGGAGTAGATTTTACGCCTCTAGTCATTGCGCCAAAATTCATCTCGATAAGCGCGCCTCTATTTATCGCAAATTCTACGCACTCTTTTGCAAAATCAAGATACCACTTTTCTTCTTCGTTAAAAAATTTGAATCCGTCGTTAAACTTGGTCACTAAGTCCACGTGGGCAAGATATTCAGGATTATTTCTTTCCAACATTTGCGATACCGTTTGATAGTAAACCTCAACGTATTTTTTTACGTCGCCACCAAAACCTTGCTCGATATCGTTTTTGAATATATTTTCGCTATGGTCTACGTCGAAGTATCTTCCACCGTAGTATATTTGATGAACGCCGTCTATAACGTAATCAAATCCCTCGCTCATTTTACCAAAATAATCTCTTTCGATTCCGCAGTAAAGGCGCATTTTGCCTTCGTATTCTTTCTTTAACTTTGAAAGAGTATTTTGAAATCCTTTTTCATCTCTTATAGGCCAGTCGTAATCTCCCGTAGTCATAGTTGCATGGCACAAAATTCCAAAATCTTGGAATCCTGCTTGATATGCCGATTGAGCCATTTCTTCCGGTGAATTTTTGCCGTCGCAAAAAGTTGAGTGGTTATGAATCGAGGAATCGACTAGCATTATTTCATAGTCTCCTGTTTAACTTTTTTATCAATAACGTGACGACCTGCAAGTTCAGCGCGAATATCGTCTACGCTTATACCCATTTCAACCATCAAAACCAAGGTATGATAAATAAGGTCGCTAATTTCGTATATAGTTTCTTCTTTGCTATCTTTCATTGCGCCGATTATAACTTCGGTACACTCTTCGCCTACCTTTTTGAGTATTTTTTCTTTACCTTTTTCAAAAAGATAGGTGGTGTAACTGCCCTCGGGCATTTTTTCTTTTCTGCCTTTTAAAAGAGCGTATAATTCGTCAATGCAAAATTCTTTTTCTGAATCTTTTTCAAAAATTTGACTCATAAAGCAAGAATCATTACCAAGATGACAAGCAGGACCATCTTTTATAACTTCTACGACGAGAGCGTCACCATCACAATCAGCGGTTATTCTAACTATGTGTTGATAATTTCCGCTCGTTTCACCTTTGCGCCATAATTTTTGTCTACTTCTTGAATAAAAACAAGTTTTTCCCTCTTTTATGCTGATTTCCAAACTTTCTTTATTCATATAAGCAACGGTCAAGACTTTTTTAGTATAAAAATCTTGTACAACTGCGGTAATTAATCCTTTTTCATCAAATTTTAATTCGTTAATAGTCATTTTACAACCTCACTGCTATATCGTTTTGCTTTAAATATTCTTTGAGTTCACGTATCTTAACTTCTTTGAAATGGAATATGCTTGCAGCCAAGCCCGCGTCCACTCCTTTGATTTTGAAAAGTTCCTTAAAGTCTTGCATCTTTCCTGCTCCGCCCGAGGCAATTACGGGAACATTGACGACTTTACATATATCGGATAGCATTTCTATATCAAATCCTTGCTTTACTCCGTCGGTGTCAATACTGTTTAACACGATTTCACCCGCGCCTGAATCCGCTCCGAATTTTGCCCACTCTATAGCGTCCATCTCAGTATCAACTCGTCCGCCTTTTGCAAAAACGTGATATTTGCCGCCAACTCTCTTTGCATCTATAGAAAGTACTACGCACTGGTCACCGTACTTTTTTGCCGCTTCGCTTATAATAGAAGGATTACGTATTGCTCCGCTATTTACGCTTACTTTGTCCGCGCCGGCAGACAACACCCTCTCAAAATCTTCAACGCCGTTTATACTACCGCCAACGGTGAGAGGTATAAATATTTTTGATGCAACGTCTTTGAGTACACCGGTAAACAACGGTCTTGCTTCCGCGCTCGCCGTTATATCGTAAAACACGAGTTCGTCCGCGCCTTCGTCGTTATAAAAAGAGGCAAGAGCAACCGGGTCTTCTACGTCTTGCACCCCTTCAAAGTTAACCCCTTTAACAACGCGTCCGTTTCTAATATCTAAGCATGGAATAATTCTTTTGGTTATCATTTGTCCTCCGCACGCAATAGTACTTCAGATAAATTAAGTTTACCTTCGTAAATTGCTTTGCCAACTATCGCGCCGTAAACTCTCATTTGTTTAAGTTTTTCTATTTCGTCAAGATAGGTAATTCCGCCCGAGGCAGTTATATCTAACCCTTCGATTTTAGATAATTCACTATAAATTTCAAGATTCGTGCCGGACAATGCGCCGTCTCTTGAAATATCTGTGTAAATAACGTTCTTGACGCCTTCGTCCCTCATCTTTTTGCAAAAATCAACGCCCGATATATCACTTTTTTGTATCCAACCGTCCGTCGCAACAAATCCGTCGTGAGTATCTACACCTACTGCAATCAAATCACCGAAATTTTTGATGGCGTCTTTTAAAAATTGAGGGTTTTTAACCGCAGCAGTTCCGATTATAACTCTACTTACTCCACCTTTCGCGTAGTTTTCGATTCGTTTTAGGTCTCTTATTCCCCCTCCAACTTCTACGAACATAGAAGTGGATTTTATAATATCGGAAATCACCGAATAATTAGAAGTCTCTCCAAGTTTCGCTCCGTCAAGGTCAACTACGTGAAGATGAGTGGCGCCCAGGTCTGAAAAGGATTTGGCAACCTTCGTAGGACTTTCAGAATAAGTCTTTTTTTGAGCGTAATCACCTTTTGTCAGTCTTACGACTTGACCGCCTATTATATCAATTGCAGGAAATATTATCACTTTAAGCCTCCTCGCAAAACGCTCTCAAAATATTGAGTCCTACTTCACCGCTTTTCTCCGGATGGAATTGCGCTCCGTAAACGTTACCTTTTGAGACCGCAGCCGTAACTGGTATTCCGTATTCAGTGGTGGCAATCAAACTTTCTTCGCAATTTACCGCGTGATAGGAGTGCACGAAATAAACGTAATCGCCCTCTTTTATATATTTAAATAAGGGACTTTTGCCGTGAAATTTCAAGTAGTTCCAACCCATTTCGGGAACTTTATAATCAAAACCCGCACTTTCTAAATCGGTCTTTAAGTCACGAACTTCCCCTTTGATAAAACCAAGTCCTTGATGTTCTCCGTATTCGTAACTTTTTTCAAAAAGCATTTGCATACCCAAACAAATACCAAGAAGTGGCGTACCCGCGCTTACTTTTTTGCGTATAACGGGTACGAGTCCGCTTGCGTTAAGTTTTGCTATAGCGTCACCAAACGCACCAACTCCGGGGAGAATTATTTTGTCCGCTTTTAAAATGTCTTCTTCTTTTTGAGATACAATCGAATCAAATCCCAAAGCGTTTAACGAGGACACAAGGGAAAATAGATTGCCAACTCCGTAATCAATTATAACTATCATTAAAGTATCGTGCCTTTGGTTGATGGAATTTCGTCTTTATAATCTTCGTCGATTGAAACAGCCTCTTTTAGCGCTCTTGCAAGCCCCTTAAAGGTAGCCTCGATTATATGGTGACTATCTCCACCTGCAAGTTGTTTTGCGTGAATCGACGCGCCCATATTTCTTGCCAAACCAAACAAGAATTCTCTAACCAGTTCAGTATCGAAATCACCTATTTTTTCAGCGGGAATTTCAAGTCCGTAGCCTACGCTCGCTCTACCACATATATCAACAGCGCAAAGAACTAAGCTTTCGTCCATAGGAAGGATAAAACTACCGTAACGCTTGATTCCTCTTCTATCGCCAAGCGCTTTATCAAAAACTCGTCCGAGAACTATACCTATATCCTCTACTAAATGATGAAAATCAACTTCAACGTCTCCTTTTGCGCGAACAACGAGGTCGAATCTACCGTGACGAGCAAAAAGTTCAAGCATATGTTGAATAAAACCGCAGTTGGTTACAATATCCGCTTTACCCGTTCCGTCAAGATTAAGGGCTATTTCAACTTCGGTTTCTTTTGTTTTTCTTTTTTCTTCGGCTTTACGCATAATATCCTCCATTATCTATTTGATAATTTCTTTAATTTTTGAAATTAAAATATCTGTTTGTTCTCTAGTTCCTATCGTGATTCTAACGTAATTTGATATTCTGTCTTGTTTGAAATGACGAACTAAAACTTTTTTATCTTTCAAACTTTTATAAAGGTTTTCACCACTAATTTTATCAGTTCCAGCAAGAATAAAATTAGCCTTGCTGTCAGTCACGAAAAATCCAAGTTTTTTGAGTTCTTCTTTTAAATATTCGCGGTTTTCGATAATCTTTGACCTGCAAGAATCAAAATACTCTTTATCCTCAAACGCGCCTACCGCCCCTGCAAGGGTCACCCTATTTACGTTATAAGGATTAAAGCAGTTACGCATGCGATGAATATCAGAAATTATTGTTTCGTTTGAAAGGGCTATACCAAGTCTTGCGCCCGCAAAACTTCTTGACTTGGACATAGTTTGTACGACGAGTAAATTATCGTATTTATCAATAAGTTTTACGCAAGATTCCGCGCCGAAATCAACGTATGCTTCGTCCACTATAACTAGCCTATCTTTGTCTTGGTTTAATAATTCTTCTATCTTTGAAAGAGGGAGAGCCAGTCCCGTAGTTGCATTAGGATTTGCAATAAACACCGTTCCTTTTAAGCCCAAATAATCTTCTACGTTTATAGAAAAATCTTTACGAAGAGGTATAACTTTTGCATCTACTTTAAAAACTTTAGAGTATACGGGATAAAATCCGTAAGTAATATCAGCGTAGGTTGCTCCGTTTGGCGTAAAGATTTGGAAACAAAAACTCAATAGTTCGTCACTACCGTTAAATACGGCAACTTGACTGGATTTAAGTCCGTAACAGTTTGCAATCTCACTAATTAACTCCTTTGCGTCGGGGTCGGGATACAAATTGAGTTTTTCTATTTCCGCAGTTGCTCTCTCTTGGGCTTTTCGAGAGGGCGCAAAGGGAGATTCGTTGGTATTAAGTTTGACGTAACTGGAAAGATTTTGAGGTTGCTCTCCCGGTACGTAAACCGTCAAATTATCAAATTTTTCATTATAAAATCTACTCATTTAAGTCTAACCCTTATACTTTCAGCGTGCGCCGTAAGTCCCTCTCTATCCGCAAAATCGGCTACTCTTTCTCCAACCTCAACAAGCGCCTCTTTCGTATAGTATATATAACTGCTCTTTTTTATAAAATCGTCAACAGAAAGCGGACTTGCAAAACGAGCCGTTCCAGACGTTGGCAACGTGTGATTCGTACCTGCAAAATAATCCCCAAGCGCTTCGGGAGCGTAATTGCCTAAGAATATTCCACCTGCATTTTTTATTTCAGTTAGATAACTAACGGGATTATCAACACAAAGTTCAAGATGCTCGGGCGCAACCTCGTTTGCAACCATTATTGCTTGTTGCATATCTTTTGCAATTATAATCTTGCCGTTTGCTATCGACTTTGACGCTATCGCCTCTCTTTCAAGCAAGGCAAGCCTTTTTGCTAAACTTTGTTTAACTGAAAGCGCAAAAGATTCAGACAAACACACTAGATAAATTCCCGCTCTTATATCGTGCTCGGCTTGTCCTAACAAATCCGAGGCTACGAATTCGGGATTAGCGTTATCGTCGGCAATTACCAAGATTTCGCTCGGTCCTGCTATCATATCGATATTTACAAGTCCGAAAACCTGTCTTTTCGCCGTTGCAACGTAGGCGTTTCCCGGTCCTACGATTTTGTCAACTTTTGGTACGCTCTCCGTGCCATACGCAAGCGCTGCCACTGCTTGCGCGCCACCTATTCCAAAAACTCTATCTACACCCGCTATTTTTGCAGATGCAAGTACAGCGGGATTAACCTTGCCGTCTCGACCTCTTGGCGTTACCATTATAACTTCTTCAACGCCCGCTATTTTTGCAGGGATTGCATCCATTAATACGGTTGAAGGATAACTTGCAGTACCACCCGGAACGTATATACCCACTCTCTTTAAGGGGCGCACGATTTGTCCAAGTTTAATTCCGTTATCTTTGTTAATCTCGTAACCTTCTCTTAATTGCTTTTTGTGATAAAGAGCAATATTTTCTTTTGCTTGATTTAGCGTTTCGATAAAATAAGAATCGCAACTATTATACGCAGTGTCAATCTCTTGTTTGGAAATTTCAAGAGTATCGACGTTTACATGGTCAAATTTCAAGGTGTACTCTTTGACTGCCTCGTCCCCTCTTTTTGCAACGCTCGCGATTATTTCCGCAACGGAACGATTAACCTCTTCGTCGTAACCGAGGTATTGTGTCGTTTGAATTTTAAATTCTTCAGCACGTATAATTTCCATTATAGACCGCTCCTAATTTTATTTACCGCTTGCTCGATTTGTTCTTTTTTGAATTGATAACTGCTTTTGTTCGCAATAAGTCTTGCGCTACTTTCGTGTATAGTCGTAAACACTTCAAGACCGTTTTCTTTAAGAGTCGTACCCGTTTCCACGATATCAACGATTACGTCTGATAAACCTAAAATAGGCGCGAGTTCTATGCTACCGTTAAGTTTTATAATCTCTATTTGACGGGACAAACTCGAATAATATTCTCTAGTCACAGAAGGATATTTAGTTGCAACTCTAAGAGGTAAACTCTTGTCCTCGTTGAAATCTTTTTTGCCTGCAACGGCAAGTCTACATTTACCAAAACCAAGGTCAAGTAGTTCATAGACGTCGGGAGCGCCCTCCAAAATTACGTCTTTACCAACTACACCTATATCAACTGCGCCTTTTTCCACGTAAATTGCTACGTCCGAAGGCTTAACAAGCATATAGCGAACGTTGTTCTCTTTGGACTCAAAAACAAGTTTACGATTATCGCTTTCTATGTCGGGACAGTCGTATCCAACCGATGCAAAAAGTTTATATACTTTATCTCCTAATCTACCTTTGGGAAGAGCAACGTTAAGCATTTTCCACCTCCGTTACCGCTTTTACGCGAATTCCTTTGTCTGCCTTTTCTTTGACGGCAACAAGTGCCTCGCTAATCGATTTGCCTTTTATGCAAATTTTTTCACCGTCTTCGCTTGTGTCTTCTTTGAGCGCTCTTTCAAGTTCTTCAGTATAAACGGCAAAGCCTACCGCTTTATGGCTTTTATTCAAACTCTTCAAAAGATTATCGTATCTACCACCTGCAAGCACGACTTTGGAAACGCCTTGCACGTAGCCTTGAAAAATTATGCCGTTATAATAGGTAAGGTCGCTAATAACGGATAAATCTAAATTGCAATTTTCACTCAAACCAACTGCGCTTAAAGCGTTCGAAATAGAGGCAAGTTCAGCGCAAATATCGCCAAAAGGTAAAGTTTTTGTTATCTCGGCAAGTTGAACGGTTGCGATTGAAAGTTTATCCGAAATAGAGGCAAGTTTCAAAATAATATCCGAGGCTTGTTGCGACAGATTTGCTTTGGCTAAAACCTCTTTAAGTTCGTGAACGCTTTTGCTTTTTACCTTTGCAAGAATTTCAAATTTTACCGAGTCCGAAACGTCAAATAAGGAAAAACAAGTATTCCAAACGCCTGCGTGACCAATATTGAGTACGTGTTTGTCACTAATTACTTCAAGAGTTTTTTGAGCGAGAAGAAGTACTTCCGCGCACGAGTATTCACTCTCACCACCTATATATTCAAGTCCTATTTGGTTGATTTCACTATACTCTCCGCCATCTGCTCTATATACGTTTTCAACGTAGAAAAACTTGTACTCTTTATCGTTTTTTACGCTCTTTGCAATACTCATAGTAACGTCGGGTTTGAGAGCAAGAAGTTTTCCGTTAGGACCGTTAAAGGTCAATATTCCTTCGCTCTTCAAGAAACCTTTATGTTCGCGATAAAAATCGTATTGCTCAAATTTTGCCATACGATACTTAGTGTATCCGTAACGCTCGTAAAGGTCACGGAGAATTATCGGAATTCGTTCTACTTTTGGGAGTTTTACGCTAATATTGTTCAAGAAAAACACCTCTAAATATATATTATTAAATAATAATAACATATTTAGGTAATTTGAGCAACAGTTTGTGTATCAAACAATTTAAAAAAACGCCGAATAAACGGCGTTTTTTTAAATAACAGTATGTTTTATTTTTTTGTTATACCTTCTTCCTAAACAATACCTCAAACACTGATTTGCTATCTCGTCAGTCGAATACTTGACGGTAAATATTTTTCTATCAAAATAATCGATTATCGGCAAACCGTCGAAACCTGCAATTACTGCGTTTGAATTTTTCAACTTTTTTAAAACTTGGAGTAAATAATAGTCGGTTGAACAAATAATTCCAGATGCGTCTTGTGATAAATCTTCAACGTTGGTTACTATTTTATATTCAACGTTATTTTTCTCTGCCGTTTCAATAAAAGCATCGAGTCTCAATCGCTGCGCGTTTTGGGAATTCAACTCTTTTTTTAGAACTGGAGAAAAATATTCAATCCTACCCATCTTGCTTTCTTGAAGAACTTTAAGAGTAAGTTCGTGCATTGCATTTTTGTCTTCAATACCTATATACGCTACCTCTCCTATTTTGTTTCCTATGGTTACGACGGGTTTATTTATCGAGCGAAGATAGTTTTCATAATCTTTTCCATCACTGCCTACTGAAAAAATAATTATGGCGTCTACACCTATATAATTAAAATAATCGATTGCAGATTTTTCTTGCTTAATATCTTTATTTGAAAAGAAAAAATTTACTACATATCCAACTTTTTTAGCCTCGCTAACTAAACTCATTGCAAGCCTAGAAAAGAAATCATTATATAGGTCATACAAAACT
>JAZQYG010000147.1:0-3871 GCA_045633305.1 Clostridia bacterium
TAATTTTATAATATATATTAATTTATAATATAAATTTATTTGCAATATTTTCTCGCAGGATTTATAATATATGATGGAGTAAATTATGGATAATAGACAAGATAAAATAAGAAATTTTTGTATAGTTGCTCATATTGACCACGGCAAAAGTACTTTGGCAGACCGTTTGATTGAAAAGACTGGCGTCGTTAGTTCTCGTGATATGGAGAACCAACTTCTCGATAGTATGGATATCGAAAGAGAAAGAGGCATCACGATAAAACTTCAACCCGTTAGGATGTTTTATAATTACAATGGAGAGGAGTATACGCTTAATCTTATAGACACTCCCGGTCACGTAGACTTTACTTACGAGGTATCACGTTCTCTTGCGGCATGTGAGGGCGCGTTACTCGTTGTGGACGCATCTCAAGGAGTTGAAGCGCAGACTTTGACTAACGTTTACCTTGCTATGGATAGTGATTTAGAGATAATTCCTCTAATCAACAAAATTGACCTTCCTAGCGCGGATATAGACGGCGCAAAAAAAGAGATTGAAGATATAATAGGATTCGACACCGAAGGTATTCCCTTGGTGTCTGCAAAAGAGGGTATAGGAATAGAAGACGTTTTGAGGGCAGTAATAGAGAAATTACCGCCACCGTCGGGTGATGAAAACGCTCCATTAAAAGCCTTAATATTCGATTCTTATTACGACAATTACAAAGGCGCTATATCTTTCGTTCGCATAAAAGACGGCACTATTAAAGCCGGTCAAAGAATAAAAATGTTTTCCACAGGCAAAGAGTTTGACGTAACAGAAGTTGGCGTATTTAATCCCGGATTATTACCCGTTAGCGAACTTAGAGCCGGTGACGTTGGTTACATTGCTGCAAGTATCAAAAACGTAAAAGATACCTCGGTTGGAGATACGATTACTACTGCTGAAAATGGCGCAAAAGAGCCTTTGCCTGGATATAAAGAAGCAAAACCTATGGTTTATTCCGGTATATATCCTTCTGACGGCTCTAAATATAACGATTTAAAAGACGCTCTTGATAAATTGAATTTGAACGATGCAGCTCTCGTTTTTGAACCCGAGGTTAGCGCGGCGCTTGGTTTTGGCTTTAGATGTGGTTTTCTTGGTCTTTTGCATATGGAAATTATTGAGGAAAGACTAGAGCGAGAGTTTGACTTCGATATAATCACGACTGCACCCTCCGTGTCGTATATCGTTCACAAAACAAACGGGGAAACTTTGGAGGTCGCTAACCCCAGTCATCTTCCACACATATCTGAAATTGATTATATGGAAGAACCTGTGGTAAAGGCGTACGTATACACGCCTCCCGAGTACGTTGGCGCAATTATGGAACTATGTCAAGATAAACGTGGCATTTACGTTGATATGGTTTATATTGATTCATCAAGAGCAAGGCTTGAATACGAATTACCTCTAAACGAAATTATTTACGACTTTTTCGATTCTTTGAAATCAAGAACGAGAGGATATGCTAGTCTTGATTATGAAATAATCGGATACAAAAAAAGCGACCTTGTTAAACTTGATATGCTCCTCAACGGAGATATTTGCGACGCTTTGAGCTTGATTGTGCATAAAGACAAAGCATATGCAAGAGGAAGGGGGATTGCTGAAAAACTCAAAGACGTTATTCCTAGACAAATGTTTGAAATTCCTATTCAAGCGGCAGTTGGCGGTAAAGTAATTGCGAGAGAGACGGTTAAAGCAATGCGCAAAGACGTGCTTGCTAAATGTTACGGTGGCGACATAACCCGTAAGAAAAAACTCCTTGAAAAGCAAAAAGAAGGTAAAAAACGTATGCGTCAATTTGGCACGGTTAGTATCCCAAGCGAGGCGTTTACTACGATTCTTAAGTTTGATAAATGAGAAAACTCGGTTTATATATTCATATTCCGTTTTGCAAAAGCAAATGTAATTACTGCGATTTTTATTCGATTACGGATGCAAGTGTTCAAAAAAAATACGTGGAGCGGATAATCGAGGAGATTGACTATCGCAAGGACTATTTTAGTGATAGAACGGTCGACACGATATATTTTGGCGGGGGTACGCCTACCTCATTACAAGCAGGCTTACTTAATAAGATTTTTGAATCGATTTCAAAAGGATTTAATTTGCAAAGTGGCGCAGAAATTACGGTTGAAGCAAACCCAGACACGATAAACGGGCAAAAGGTTGAAGAATTGAGTCGTTTTGCAAATAGAATTAGTTTAGGCGTGCAAAGCCTTGACGATAGCGTTCTAAGTTTTATAGGTCGCGCTCACGATTCAAAAGGTGCAATTAAGGCAATTGATTTACTTTTAGGTAAGTTTGATTTGAGCGCGGATTTGATTTTGGGACTTCCTAAATCAAACGTTAATATAAGCGTAGAAAGCGCCAAGAAATTGCTAAATATGGGGATTTCACACCTTTCTTGTTATGGATTAAAGGTGGAAGAGAATACTCCTTTTTACAAACTTAAAAACAGCGGAACAATTTTTCCCGATTCGGACGAGGTTGCCGTTGAGTACGACGCAATAGTTAAAATTTGCCGTGATTTTGGCTTGGAGAGATACGAGGTGAGTAACTTCGCATTGATGGGCAAAGAGTGTAAACACAATTTACGTTACTGGAAAAGAGAGGATTACCTCGGACTCGGCGTATCGGCGCACTCGCTTTACGACAAAAAAAGGACCTATAACCCATCTGATATAAAAGGATATTTAACGAAAAATTTTGATTCGTTTTTGAAAGTTGAAGAAGTCCTTAATAAAAAAAGTGAGTTAGAAGAAGAGATAATGCTTGCTTTTAGATTAAGAGATGGACTTGATTTGAATAAAATAAATAAACTTTACGATATTGATTTTTGCTCAAAGTATTCGGCTCAACTAAAAAAACTTTCTAAATGTTTGAATATTAGCGAAAAAAATATATCGATAAAAGACGAATTTTTTTATGCAATGAACTCTATTATCGTTGAGTTTTTGGATTAAAAATGATAAAATATGTAATAAAAGTTTTGGAGAAACTATGGACAACAAATTTACTCTAACTAACAATTTTATTTTTGATTTTGTGGACGAAGATTTAAAAGACGGAAAAGTGAAGGACAACGTCGTTTGCACTCGTGTTCCCCCCGAACCTAACGGTTATTTGCATTTGGGACACGTAAAGTCCGTTTGTATCAATTTTGGTACTGCAATGAAGTACGACGGTAAATGCTTTTTGTATTTTGACGACACTAATCCCGTAAAAGAAAAGGACGAGTTCGTTCAATCAATCAAAGAAGATATTGCTTGGCTTGGTTTTGAACCTTACAAAACGTACTTTGCTTCCGACCACTACGAAGATTTATACAATATTGCCGTCAAACTTATAAAAGAGGGCAAAGCGTTCGTATGCAACCTTTCTCAAGAAGAGGTAAAAGAGTATAGAGGCACGCTCACAACTCCCGGTAAAGAGAGTCCTTATAGAAATAGAAGTATAGAGGAAAACCTTGAACTTTTCGAAAAAATGAAAAACGGAGAGTTCCCAGAAGGGTATTGTACTTTGAGAGCAAAGATAGATATGGCATCTCCCATACTTTGTATGCGTGACCCCGTTATTTATCGAATAATGTACGTAACTCACCATAGGACGGGAGATAAGTGGTGTATTTATCCTATGTATGACTTTGCATCCCCACTTCTTGATGCGCTCGAAGGTGTTACTCACTCTCTTTGTGGACCTGAGTTTGAAGAAAGACGTCCTCTTTATAACTGGTCGGTAAACTCGTCCGGACTTTTTCCAAATCCTCCAAGACAGATTGAGTTTGCAAAGATAAACGTGTCCGACGTAATACTTGGTAAACGTTATCTAAAAAACCTCGTT
>JAZQYG010000148.1:0-12021 GCA_045633305.1 Clostridia bacterium
TTTCGCCGTCAACTACGGTTGAAACAATTATAACGTCTTGGTTTGCCGCAACGTAAGAATAAGTCGTTGCGGAGTTAGAAATAACTGCTACTCCTTCTTCAGTGTAGTAAGAGTAAGTGGTAGTTCCGTTAGCAACGGTCTTTACGCAAATCAAAGAGGGAACGTAAGCGGAGTGACTGGTATAGATTTGAACGTCGTTCGTTTCTGAATAGGTTACGAAAGCGCTACCGAGCGCGGTGTCGCCTGCTTTAAGAAGGTAAGCAGAATAGTATCCGCCCTCTGCCGTTTCGGTAACAGACGCTACGTTATAGCCAAGAGCAACCGTAGAATTCTCTTTTGCCTCATAGATAAGATTGAAATCGTGGTCGTAAAGGTCTCCGTCTACGATAAGGAACGCGTTGTTATAGAAGTTAGAACTTACGCTACTTTGTTTAAATTCGCCGTAAACCTTCATCTTAGAGTCAACGATTTGATACATACCTTTGTAATTGTTCAGAACGAGGAATCTATCGTTCGAGAGCATTGCTTCTACGTAGGCAATACCCGTGAGGTCGCTATAAGTTGCGGTAACCGCGCAATCTTTATTGATGAGGCAGTGAATAGTTTCAGCGTCATTTATTCTCTTGTTCTCAATGCGATAAGCAGTAGCGTATGCAACGTTGTCACCGTAGTTTAGAGTGTATTCACCGTAAACAGAATTAGCCTCGTCTTCTTGAGCAGGAACGATATAATCGATATATCCGCCTAAATCAACTTCTTTCAATTCACCGTTTTTAGCGGAATATACGTATTGATAGAGGTTGTATTTACTGCTAGTTCCTTGTAAAATTTCGTAATCAGTGGACATAACGTCAACTGGAACGAGATATTGAACGAAAAGTTTGTCTGCGTAAAGTGCTCCAACCGTTACGTACGTTGCGTATGAGGGGAGAGTGTATTCACCTGCAACGTTGAGGTTTTTATCGTACGCTACGTAAGAAGAGCCGATTTTAATCCACAAATAATCGTTGGTGTAAGTTTCAGGATAAGGAATATTAGAGGGAACGCCCGCTTCTTTTTCAACGAGGGTAATTACACCGTCACGGCAGGAGTACAAATCTCCGTCAAAGGTGAAAAGACCTGCTAAATCGTAAAGGTTAACGGAATTGCTTATATTTCCTGCTATAAAGTCTTCAGGAACAACAATACCTTCAGCGGTTACTTTGCTAACGCCTGCTTTGTCCATAAGGTGAGTTACGTATTCGTTAGAAGTTTTGTCTTGGTAAACAACCGTAAAATAGTCGTCGTAAAGATATACTATTACGTCGGCGTATTCGTCGGTTGCAGTGTCGTTAACGCTAAATACAGCGCTAAGGGTTGCAAAATCGTAAACGGTGTAAGTGATTGTACCGTTTAATTCATCAACTTTTTCTGCCAAGAAGAAATTGTCGGAAGAACCAGCTTTAATCGTTCCGTTTACGGAAAGGTTGGATAACTCGTAAGCAGGCAACTGAGCGTTATTTTGCTTATAAGCTTTGAGTAGGTTATCTTTCGGTTTGTCGCTAATAGATGCTCCACCGCAAGCGGAAAGAAGGAGCGCAAGCGCGAGAACGATAGAAAGAACCATCGTCATAAGTATACTTTTTCTCTTCATAATAAATTTACCTCCTTTTTGTTGCCTCTATTTTTTGATTCTAGTTTAGTTAGTAAATAGAGACTAAAATAAATTTATCTATTTATTATATTACACCCACTCCAAAAAAATGTCAATAGGTAAATTTTTTAGACCAAACAAATAGAATTAATCAAACCTGTTAAAAAAATCCTCCCCAACTATTTGGAGAGGAAAAATTTTTGTTAAAAAGTACGATTTTCGCCCACGAAAAAGACCGCGACCGTGCCGGGACCGGAGTGCGAGCCGATAACTGGTCCGATATTTTCAAGAGTTACGCTTCGACCGGTGAGGGCGGTGATTTTTTCTCCTAAAAAAACGGCGTCAGATTCCGAATCACAGTGACTCACGTAGATGCGCGAACTTTCGTTAGTTATTTTCTTCGCCGTCATTTCTGCAAGTTTATTAAGCGAGAGTTTTCGTCCCATTACTTTGCCACCGGCTAGAAGTTTGCCCTCCTCGTTTACGTAAAGCAGAGGTTTGATTTTTAAGATGTTTCCCATAACGGCGGAGGCTTTGGATACTCTTCCGCCTGCCTCTAAATATTTTAAGTTGTCCACGGTAAAAAGAGAATTAATTCGCTCTTTTACCTCTTCCGCGTAATCAAAAACCTCTTTTGCGGAGAGTCCGCTTTTTGCTTTTTGGTAGCAAAGTTCAACGAGAAATCCTTGCGCGGTTGACTCGCATTTGCTATCAACTACGTAGATTTTATTTGCGTGAGTGGCGTTAAGGGCGTCGCTCACTTTTTTCATATTATCGTAAGTACCGCTACACGCTTTTGCAAAGGATATATGAAGAATATCTTTGCCGGAAGAGAGAAGTGCCTCGAAATAATCTTTTGCGTTTTGCTCGTTAATCATAGAAGTAGAAGTTTTTGCGCCTTTTCTCATCAAAGAATAAAAGTCTTTTGCGCCAAGGTCCTTATTGGTAGTTCCGCCGTATTCCGCGCCGTCTATCAGGTACGCCATTTTTATAACGTATACGCCCATGTTTTGTAATTTTTCATTTGATAAATCGCAAGTAGATTCAGTTGACAAAATGAAATTCATAGTTTTCTCCTTGAAAGGTTATGCTTTGATTATAGCCACGAATAGCAAATAAATAAACCTAATAACTTGTTATATATGTAGAACGCTGAAAAGTCGAGTTCTAATGACAAAAATCGTCACTCTCACGCCATTAGAGAGAGCCTATTCGTTTGACAAAAAGAGCAAAAATGAGGTAAAATAATAGTATTATGACGGAACAAGAAATAAAAAATAATTTTTCCAAAAATTTGACCGTGCTTCGCAAGTCTAAAAACTTAACTCAACTTGCCCTTGCCGAAAAACTTAACTATTCGGACAAGTCTATTTCTAAATGGGAGTGCGCCGACGTATTGCCGGACGTTACAACTTTTAAAATGATTGCGGATTTTTTTGGGGTTAGCGTTGATGAACTTATAGGATTTGAACCTCCTGAAAAAGTTACCAAAACGGGTAGTCGAATTATAATCACCTTGCTATCGTGTTTGGGCGCGATTTTGGTGTCTTTCGTTGCAGAGAGAATACTGTACACGGTAAACGTTACCCAAAACGTTTGGATAGCCTACGTTTACGCTCTTCCTATAATGGGAATCATTTGCGTAGTTTTTTCCTCGGTATGGTTTTCTATGCTCACAAGAGAGATATCGGTGTCTTTTTTAGTGTGGGCGATAGGTTTATCGGTGTATCTGTCTTTGCTACTTTTTGCAATAGTTAACGCTTGGTTTCTTTTCGTGGTTTGCGGAATACTTCAAATAATGGTGTTATTGTGGTTTTCTCTTGCAAGAAGGGGAAAGAGTCTTGTGAAATGGATGAGAATAAAAGGACAAGATTAAATTTTAAAAATATCAAAAAATATCGAAAAAATAGCGTAATCCTATAAAAAATATTTGACAAAAACAATCTTTTTTGCTAAAATTCTCACAACACGTTGAAGAGGACAAAAACTCGTTTGATGCTCGCAGAGAGCCGTCGGTTGGTGTAAGACGGTGGCTATAACGAATAATACTCGCCTCGGAGTGGCCGTTTGAAAGGAATCGAGTAGAACTGGACGTTTCCCGCGACAAGGGTAAAACCGTAATGGCGGTTGAGTGGACGCGTTTGCGTCAATTAGAGTGGTACCACGGAAGTTACTTTCGTCTCTAAGCGGAGACGAAAGTTTTTTTATTTTACACTGAAAAGGTGTTTTGGAGGTTTATATGAAAATTGCTTTTTCTACTTTGGGATGCCCCGATTTTGACTGGTCTGAAATTTGTTCTATGGCGAAAGACCTCGGTTTTTCGGGCGTTGAACTACGTGGACTAGGTGGCAACCTATATGCAATTAAAGGTAAGGCTTTTTCGGATGAATTAATAGACTCCACCATAAAAGAGTTAAAAAGAAGAAATATCGAAATTCCTTGTATATCATCGGGTATTGCGCTCAGATACGTCGACAAAAAAGACGAGGCTATTTGCGAGATAAAAAATTATATTGACCTTGCAAAAAAAGTCGGCGCATCTTTTATAAGAATACTTGGAGACGAGACCGCTGAACCCAAGAGCGAGGTAGACGACGATATCGTTATAAACACTCTTTTAGAACTTGCAGGCTATGCAGAAAAAGCAGGCGTTATGCTTTTGGTTGAAACAAACGGAGTATACGGCGACACGAAAAGACTTGCAAAACTTTTAAACAAGGTTGCAAGTGATAGCGTAGGCGCGCTTTGGGACGTTCATCATCCGTATAGATTTTTCGGTGAAACTCCAGACAAGACTGTTGAAAACCTTGGCGCATACATTAAATACGTTCACGTAAAAGACTCCGTAATGGGAGAGAGTGGCGTTGAATACAAAATGATGGGAGAAGGCGACGTGCCTGTTCCCGATATGATGAGAGCGCTGGCGTCTGTTAACTACGAGGGATACGTAACGCTTGAGTGGCTCAAAAAGTACGCGCCGTATCTCAAAGACGCAGGAATCGTATTTCCTCACTTTGCAAATTATATGGAAAAATTTATTGCTCCCTCCGATACGAGAGGTAGACTTCAAGATAACAATAGAAAAACCGGTAAATACGTATGGCCGAAGGAACACTTTATCGACCTTACCTTCCCTCAAGTGCTTGATAGGATGGTAGAGGAATTCCCCGACCAGTACGCTTTCCGTTATACCACGCTCGATTACACGAGAACCTATTCTGAGTTCCGTGACGACGTAGACAAATTTGCAAGAAGTTTGATTGCCCTTGGCGTAAAAGCGGGCGACCACGTTGCAATTTGGGCAACTAACGTTCCCGCTTGGTATATAACCTTTTGGGCAACGACTAAAATCGGCGCGGTGCTCGTTACCGTAAACACGGCGTATAAAATTCACGAGGCGGAATACCTACTTCGTCAATCAGATACCCATACGCTCGTCATGGTAGACGGATACAAAGATTCGGACTACGTTGCAATCATGAACGAATTTTGTCCCGAACTTAAACAAAACGGAGAGCCCCGTCCATTGCACTCCCAAAGACTTCCGTTTTTGAGAAACGTTATAACGGTTGAATCACGTCAACCCGGTTGTTATACTTTTGACGAGGCTATGGCGCTTAGCGAAAAAGTTCCTTACTCCGAAGTTGCAAAAAGGGCGGCGGCAATTAACAAAAACGACGTTTGCAATATGCAATACACCTCGGGTACGACGGGATTTCCTAAAGGTGTTATGCTTACTCACTACAACGTAGTAAACAACGGTAAAGCAATAGGCGACTGTATGGATTTATCAACCGCGGATAAAATGATGATACAAGTACCTATGTTCCACTGTTTTGGTATGGTACTTGCAATGACGGCAAGTATGACGCACGGAACTACTATGTGTCCGATTCCCGCATTTTCGCCAAGACGTGGACTTGAGTGCATAAATAAAGAAAAGATAACCGCTTTCCACGGCGTACCTACTATGTTTATCGCTATGCTTTCTCACCCTGATTTTGAAAAGACCGATTTTTCAAATATGCGTACGGGAATAATGGCGGGTAGTCCTTGTCCTATCAAGGTTATGGAAGAGGTTATCAATAAAATGCATATGGACGAGATATGTATAACCTATGGTCAGACCGAGGCGTCCCCTGCTTGTACTATGAGCAAAACTACCGATTCCATAGAGGCGAGAGTAAACACGGTAGGTGGAGCAATATTCGGTGTAGAGTGCAAAATCGTTGACCCCGAAACGGGAGAAGAAGTTCCTAACGGCGTAGACGGCGAGTTCGTAGCAAGAGGATACAACATAATGAAAGGCTACTACAAAATGCCTGCCGCAACCGCATCTGCAATAGACGAAAACGGTTGGCTCCATACGGGTGACCTTGCTCGTCGTGACGAAAACGGTTACTACAAAATCACGGGAAGAATAAAAGATATGATAATCCGTGGCGGTGAAAATATTTATCCCAAAGAAATCGAGGACTTTATCTATACTCACCCAAAAGTTTCCGACGTACAAGTAATAGGCGTTCCAGACAAACAGTATGGAGAAGAGATTATGGCTTGCGTAATACTCAAAGAAGGCGAGACTATGACGGAAGAAGAACTCAAAGAATACGTGCTTACCCATATGGCTAAACACAAAACGCCCAAGTACGTAGATTTTGTGGATAGTTTCCCTATGAACGCGGCTGGAAAAATCTTAAAATACAAAATGCGCGAACAAGCCGTTGAAAAACTCAAACTTCACGATGCTAATAGTATAGAAACCGCATAAGAGGCAAAATCGAGTCAAAAACAAGCATTTTCCACGTACGGGGGTAGGCGTATAACAAAAAAATTAGAAATTTTTTTAAAACCCCCTTGACGAACTTTTTTTGACAATGTATAATTTTATTAAAGAATATTACGTATATTTATACAAAAGGAGATAATTATGAGAGGAATTTTATCTAAAATAACCAAAGTAGCGTTATTTGCTCTTGTTTTTGCTACCCTTGCTATGCTTTTTGTAACCCCTGCTTTTGCTGAAAGCGCAGATGCAAACGTTGAAGACCCGAATAGAGGTGGCAAAATCGTACTTATAACCGTACTCGTTTTGGCTCTTATTGTCGTTATAATAATGGGCTTTTACAAAATGGCAAGAAGAGAAAAACATTACACTACTATATATTTGCCAAAGAACGGTCTCAAAACGAGAGACACTAAACCCGCGCCTATCGTTGCTGAAATTCCTGCAAAAGTCGTTGCTCCCATAGCGAAAGAAGAAGTAGTAGTTGCTGATGATGCAGACGACGGTGAAGACGGAGAATCCGAAGGCGAGGATATGTTTGCCGGCATGGCTAAAAACAAATCCAAGACTTTTGAGGATAGATTAAACGAGGCGGACGAACAAACTAAGGCAAATTACGAAGAGATAAAAGCAGAACTTCTTTCTTTCAAAAAGGTAAAACAAAGAATTTCTAGAAAATGCGATAGTTACAGACTTGGTCGTGACCTTATTGCAAAAATTATTATTCGTGGAAAATCGGTAAGAGTATTCTTTGCTCTCGACCCCAAAGCATACGAAGAGACGGTATATCACCACAAAGATATGGGAGAGAAAAAAGCATACGAAGAAGTACCTATGGCAGTACGTATTCGTAGTCCCCGTTCACTTAAGAAAGCAAAACGTTTAGTTGATGAAATCGCAAACAAAAACGAACTTGTAAAATTATAAGATTACGTAACGAAAAGAGCAAGCACGATTGTGCTTGCTCTTTTTTGTAGAGAATTAATTGAAAGTTCTTAAACACTTATTTTTTAAAAACGTTTTAATTGCCTTGACGTTGCTTTCTTCGTAATACTCAACTAAAAGTTTTTTAAATTCAGGTACGATTTTTTCTGGGACAACGATTAAACCACTTGCGTTAGATATTAAATAATGGTTAGCAAAAATTATCGCCGTTCTTTTGTTGCCATCGTTAAATATTTGTCTTTTCATAACGTACAAAGCGAGTTCGATTGAAGTATCGACGGCGTTTTTTTCGCTTTGTACGATTGCGTCTATCTCTTCTTTTACGACTTGTTCTATCGGCAGAGGTGGAATATAACTTGAACCACCTATCTTAACTGGTACGCCTCTTATTCTACCGCCGTCTTGATAAAAGCCTTCGTTTACTAGTTTTGCGATATATTGACAAACGTAATAATTTGTAGGCGTTTGCAAAACGTCTTTATCAAGGACGAATTCCCAAGCGTGTTTTAAGTTTAGTATCTTTTGAACGTCTTGCGCGCTAACGTTATTTACTTTCCCATTTTCAATAATAAGTTCCGTATCGGGAAAAGTAGTTGCGACACCTTCTAAAACTGCTTGGTCGTAAATTATAGATTTCATATTCGCTCTTGCGAAATCCATATTAGAAATAACTTTTGAAGGTAGTTCTTCTTTGCTATATCCCAAAGTTGCCAACTCTTTTTCTATTTTGCGAATACTTTTTTCTAATTCCTTTGCATCTTTGACGCCTTTGAGCAAAACTTGATAAAGTTCATCAGAATACGGACCTACGTAGGTGGAAGATACTTTCCCAAGAATTCTTTTTCTGATATATAGATATTTCTTTTCGGAAACAACTTTTATTTCAACGCTTCCGTTGTAAGGGATAAGATTAAGTCTTGCTATATATTCGGCTTTAGTGCGCAATAAATCTTGTATTATCTCAAAATTATTTTTCATAAAACTCCATTTAGGGAACATTTTTGTTTTTATTATACTATTTTGTTCCCTAAAAAGCAAGATTTTATAACAAGTTTAATTAAATTTTATCAAATTACGAAAATAAGTTCCGAATAAAAAAAAGAGCAAGCACGATTGTGCTTGCTCTTTTTTATAAGTCGTTAATTAAATTTTAGGTATTCCGTTAAAACCTTTTTGAAGGTCGCCCTCAGAGGGAATATAATCGGTGAGAGTGCCGTCGTTGTGTTGAGCGTAACCGGGCATATCGAAGTAACCCGTTCCAGTTAAGCCGAATACGATTGTCTTTTGCTCTCCCGTTTGTTTACATTTAAGAGCCTCGTCGATAGCAACTTTGATAGCGTGAGACGATTCGGGCGCGGGGAGTATTCCTTCCGTTTTTGCAAAGAACTGGGCAGAATCAAAAATTTCGGTTTGTTTAACCGTGCGAGCCTCCATAAGTCCTTGCGCGTAAAGTTCGGAAAGAGTGGTGGTCATGCCGTGGTATCTGAGTCCGCCAGCGTGAGATGATGCAGGCATAAATCCTGCGCCGAGAGTGTACATTTTTGCAAGAGGACATACCTTGCCCGTGTCGCAATAGTCGTAGGCGTATTTACCTCTGGTTAAAGTCGGGCAAGAAGTGGGCTCAACGGCGATTATTTGGTAATCTTTTTCCCCTTTCATTTTTTCTACCATAAAGGGAGCAATAAGTCCGCCGAGGTTAGAACCGCCTCCCGCGCATCCGATTATAATATCGGGGGTGATATCGTATTTATCAAGAGCGGTTTTGGTTTCTAAACCTATTACGGTTTGGTGAAGAAGAACTTGGTTAAGAACGCTACCCAAAACGTATCTGCAGTCTTCCGTTTTAGTTGCAGTCTCTACCGCCTCTGATATAGCGCAACCGAGTGAACCGCTAGTGCCGGGGAACTGTTCGTTAATTTTTCTTCCGACTTCGGTAGTCATAGAAGGAGAGGGAGTAACCTTTGCTCCGTACGTTCTCATAACCTCTTTACGGAAAGGTTTCATTTCGTACGAGCCTTTTACCATATAGACGTTGCAATCTAATCCAAAGTAAGCGCACGCCATAGAAAGAGCTGTGCCCCATTGACCTGCTCCCGTTTCGGTGGTAACGCCTTTGAGTCCTTGTTTCTTTGCGTAATACGCTTGAGCGATTGCCGAGTTTAATTTGTGTGAACCCGAGGTGTTGTTTCCCTCAAACTTATAGTAGATATGAGCGGGGGTGTCGAGTTCTTTTTCCAAGCAATATGCGCGAACGAGAGGAGAAGGACGGAACATCTTATAAAAAGAGCGTACCTCTTCGGGAATATCGATATACAAAGAAGTGTCGTCAAGCTCTTGCTTTGCAAGTTCTTCGCAAAAAACCTCGGAAAGTTCCTCAAGCGTTATAGGCTTTAAGGTTTTAGGCGAGAGAAGGGGCGCGGGTTTATTTTTCATAAACGCGCGTAAATTCATCCACTGTTTTGGCATTTCCGATTCTTCAAGATAAATTTTGTAAGGTATTTCTTTATTCATAATTACCTCCTATTGTTATAATAAAAAATCCCAAACGTTATACAACGCTTGGGACGATAATGTTTACCGTGGTGCCACCCAAATTGATTCGTAGAATCCACTTAGTACGTACTACATACGCTCTGCATTTTACGGGCGCAGTTCCCGTCGGTTGCTACTTGCTTTCGCTTTCGTCCGCCCTCGTAAGCCCATTTCCTTCAATCCCTCGTGTTGCAATTTCACCGTCTGCAACTCTCTTTGACGATACAAAAGAAGTACTTTTCTTATTCATCGGTTTTATTTCGTTTTTTATACAATATCACCTTTTGGTTTTTGAGTCAAGTATTTTTTTGAAAATTAGTCCAAAAGGCTGTCTTTTATGATTTTTTTATAACCTTTTCCGTATTGAACAGCTCTTGAAACGCGGGCGAGAGTGGCGGAGGATATGTTTAATTCCTCGGATATTTGGTTGTAGGATTTGCCTTCAAACAAAAGTTCTGCCGCGCGAATACGTTGAGCCATTTGTTCTATTTCTTTGTCCGTGCATAGGTCTACGAGAAAATTCGCGCAGTCCTCTTCGCTCTCCAAAGAAAGTAGAGCGGAATAAAGTTTCTTTTTGAGTTCTTGGACGTTTTCGCTCATTATATATTCTCCTTTGATTTAGAAAGGAAGGATTTCAATTTCTCGTTTTTGGGATTGTTGAAAATCTCTTTAGGAGAGCCGAATTCCTCGATTTTGCCGTCCGCCATAAAGATAACTTTGTCCGAAACGTTCTTTGCAAATTCCATTTCGTGCGTTACTATTATCATAGTACGCTCTTTTGATTTGAGGCTTTTGATAACCTTCAAAACCTCTCCCGTAAGTTCGGGGTCGAGAGCAGAGGTAGGTTCGTCAAAACAAAGTACGTCCGGAGATAGAGCAAGCGCTCTTGCTATTGCTACTCGTTGTTGTTGACCGCCCGAAAGTTCGCAAGGATAGTTGTTGAGTTTGTCACCAAGACCAACGTTTTTGAGTAGGGCGGTGGCAATTTCAACGTTTTCTTTTTCGATATCGGCTTTGTTTATTTTTTGTTTTAGTTTTTTTGCTTTTTCGATTTTTTGTAAATCAAGAGCGAGACTCACGTTTTTCAAAGCGGTGTACTGGGGGAAAAGATTAAACGACTGAAAAACCATACCGAAAGATAGACGTTTTTCTCTTAATTCGTCGTCGTTATACGTAGTAGTTGCGTTATAAAAATCTTTTCCGTTTAATTTATACGAGCCTGAGTCGGGTGTCTCCAAAAAGTTCAAACAGCGTAGAAGTGTAGTTTTTCCGCTACCAGACGAACCTATTATGGATAATAGCCCGCCTTTTTCGAGGGTAAAACCTACACCTTTTAATACTTCGGTTTTGCCGAAGGCTTTATATACGGTTTCTATTTCAAAAAAAGCCATAATTACACCTTATAAAAACTCATTTTTTTCTCAAGTTTACTAAAGAGAATAGTAAGTAAACCGTTAAAAATCAAATAGAATATACCCGCGTAGAGTAATGGTAGAAGAGAAGTGGTAACGTTAACGATTTGATTTGCTGCAACTAAAAGGTCAATAACGCCAAGAATTTGAGCAAGTGAGGTATCTTTTACAAGGGTAATAATTTCGTTGCTCATAGGAGCAAGGATTCTACGAATTACTTGAAAAAGAATAATTTTAGAGAAAATTTGTTTTTTTGTCATGCCGAGTACAAGTCCCGCTTCGGTTTGTCCTTTTGAAATAGACTCGATTCCTCCGCGGTAAATTTCAGCAAAATAGCAAGAATAATTTATAATAAATGCTATTGCAACGAATAAAAAGAGTACCGAACTCATACTCATGCCAAAGAAAATGGCGATATCTTTGTTAAGAATACCAAAAACCAAAAAAGGTATCATGCTAATCAACAAAATTTGGAGCATAAGGGGTGTACCTCTTATAATCCAAATAAAGCCTTTTATAAGATACTTGAGAGGTTTAAATTTACTCATTGAACCAAAGGCAATCAAAAGGCCAAAGGGAAGAGCAAAAACGAGGGTTACGGCAAACAGTAAAACTGTTGTGCCGAACCCTTCGAACAATTTAAGTAATATTTCTGCAAAATTCATATTATTCTTCTTCGTTTCCCTCTTCTATATAAAGTCGGAGGCCAAGCG
>JAZQYG010000149.1:0-5302 GCA_045633305.1 Clostridia bacterium
GCGGACCGGATACGATAGGAATAATATACGTAACGAAATAAGAAAAAGCGGAAATTTTTCCGCTCTTTCTTTTTTGGTTCAATAAAATAGTTCAATAACTTGGTTATATTTTTTAGTTGATTTATTTGGAGGGATAAATGATAAAAAGACTATTCCCTTACACTAAGGGATATCTTAAACAAACTATA
Organism: Clostridia bacterium; assembly: GCA_045633305.1. Taxonomy (GTDB): domain Bacteria; phylum Bacillota; class Clostridia; order Christensenellales; family RUG350; genus RGIG2224. Next base: position 189 of record JAZQYG010000149.1, read on the forward strand.
CTTGCTCCTATTACTATGGTAGGAGAGGTGCTTGCCGAAGTTGCAATTCCGTTTTTGATAACTTTCATAGGTGACGGACTAAAAGAGGGCAATATGCAAAAAGTTACCACGGTAGGACTTATTATGATAGGTCTTGCCTTTTTTGCTTTGTTTTGTGGAATACTGTCTGCAAGATTTTCCTCTTTTGCAAGTACTGGATTTGGTAAAAACCTCCGTCAAGACATTTTTGATAAAATTCAAGATTTTTCCTTTAAAAACACGGATAAATTTACGACTGCTTCGCTTGTCACGAGACTGACCACAGACGTACAGAATACTCAAATGGCTTTTATGATGTGCATAAGGATGATGGTTCGCTCCCCCTTGATGTTGATATCGGCAAGCGTTTTGGCTTTCGTTCAAAACGCCGAACTTGCAGTTATTTTCGTAATCGTCGTTCCTATTTTGGCGTTTGGTATGTATCTCGTTATGAGCAAGGCTCACCCGAGATTTAAAAAGATGCTCAAAAAGTTTGACAAACTCAATCAAACGATACAAGAAAACCTCGTTGGTATAAGAGTAGTCAAAGCCTTCGTTCGTGAGGATTTTGAAGAAGAAAAGTTCAAAACTGCATCTGAAAAAGTTCGTTCTGCTCAAGTAAAAGCGGAAAAAGTAATAATATTCAATATGCCTATCGTACAACTAGTTATGTACGCTACCACTATCGCGATAGTAATACTCGGTGGAAACGTAGTAACTAAAGGAGGACTTGAAGTATTAGAACTTACCAGTTTTCTAACTTACGGTTCGCAAATTTTGATGTCTCTCACTATGCTCGGTATGAACGTTATGATGTTCACTATTGCAGGAGCGTCGCTAAACAGAATAAAAGAAGTTTTTGACGAAGTTCCCGATATTCGTGATGAAAACGCAAACGAGTCGCTTACCGTTCAAAACGGTGATATCGAATTTAATAACGTAAACTTTTCTTATTCCGGCGCAAACGATAATTTCGTTTTGAGCGATATATCTTTCAAAATCCCCTCTGGTTCAACGGTAGGAATAATAGGGGCAACGGGTTCTGCGAAAAGCACTCTCGTTCAACTTATTCCAAGACTTTACGACGTAACCGAAGGGGAAGTGAAAGTCGGGGGAGTCAACGTTAAGGATTACAAACTTGATAAACTCAGGGGCGCCGTTGCTATGGTGCTACAAAAGAACGTTCTCTTTTCTGGAACTATTAGAGATAACCTCGTATGGGGTAATCCCGAGGCAACCGACGAGGAGATACAACTTGCTTGCCGTGCGTCTGCTGCGCACGAGTTTATTACGAGTTTCCCAGACGGCTACGCAACAGAACTTGGTCAAGGCGGTGTAAACGTTTCGGGCGGACAAAAACAAAGATTGTGTATCGCAAGAGCGCTTTTATCTAAACCGAAGGTGTTGATTTTGGACGATAGCACCTCTGCCGTCGATACGGCAACGGACGCTTTGATTCGTAAAGGATTAAAAGAAAATATAAGCGACGCCACCGTAATTATTATTGCTCAACGTATCAATTCAATAAAAGATGCGGATTTTACTATCGTATTAGAAGACGGCAAAGTCAACGGCATAGGCTCTCACGAAGAACTTATGAAGAGTAACGAGATATATCGTGAAGTTTATAATTCGCAACAAAAGGGGGATGAATAAATGGCTAAAATGAGAAACGTTCCCCCGGGAGTACCTTTGACTCCCGTGAATAGAGGAAAAACGATAAAAAGACTTGCCGGATATCTTGGTAAAAGTAAAAAGCATCTTGCGCTCGTTATTTTCTTTTTGATAATAAGTTCGATTGCAAACGTAGTTGGTATGAGTATGCTCCCAGGCATCATTGATAAGCATATCGCTCCTCTTATGGGCTCGGGAGTAGCGCTTGGCGTGGATTTTTATAAGAGCATAGCATTGATGGCGCTCGTGTATATAATAGGCGTTATCTGTACGTATACCTATCAACGTATAATGATTAACGTATCGACAGGCACGCTCAAACGGCTTCGTGACGATATGTTCGTCAAGATGCAAACCCTTCCTATAAAATATTTTGATACCCATACTCACGGTGAACTTATGAGTAGATTCACCAACGATACCGATTCTATGCGTGAGATGATTAGTCAAAGTATTCCTCAAATAATCAACTCCGTAATTACCGTAGTTGGAACTTTTACTTTGATGTTTACTATGAGCTGGCATTTGACTCTCGTAATTATTACAATGATAGTGATAATGCTTTTCGTGGTCAAATCTTTCGGTGGAAGAAGTGGCAAATTCTTTATCAAACAACAACGCTCGGTTGGTAAAGTAAACGGGTACATTGAAGAGTATATCGAAGGACAAAAAGTCGTTAAGGTATTTTGTCACGAACAAGCGACGAAAGACGGATTCAACAAACTCAACGAAGAACTTCGCGAAAACGCCTATCGCGCTAATTCTCTTGCAAACACCCTTATGCCGATAATGGGAAATATTTCCTATATAACCTACGCTCTTATTGCTATGGTTGGTACTCTTATCAATCTTTCTTTAGGAGACGTGGTACTGTCAATCGGCGTACTTATTACATTTTTGCCTCTTGCTCGTCAAATTGCCGCTCCTATAACGAGCGTATCCCAACAAACCAACGTTATAATGTTAGGTTTAGCGGGCGCGGAGAGAATTTTCAACGTTTTAGACGAACAATCCGAAACGGACGAAGGTTACGTTACCTTGGTTAACGCAAATATTGACGAATTCGGCAATATCACCGAATCTGAAAAAAGAACGGGTAAATGGGCGTGGAAACATCCTCATCACGACGGTAGTCTTACCTACACCGAACTGAAAGGGGACGTGAGGTTTGTGGACGTCAACTTTGGTTACGACGAAAAGAAACAAGTCTTAAAAGGCGTTTCGCTATATGCTAAACCCGGTCAACAAATTGCTTTCGTAGGTTCAACCGGCGCGGGAAAAACCACTATAACTAATCTTATTAACCGTTTTTACGACGTTCCCGACGGTAAAATTAGATACGACGGAATTAATATTAACAAGATAAAAAAATCGAACCTTAGAAAATCGCTTGCTATGGTTTTGCAAGATACACACCTATTTACGGGTACGGTGCTTGAAAATATCCGTTACGGCAAACTTGACGCAACGGACGAGGAGTGCAAAGAGGCGGCAAAACTTGCAAATGCGGATTTCTTTATATCCCACCTTCCCGACGGATATAATACGATGCTAACGGCGGACGGAGCAAACCTTTCCCAAGGTCAACGCCAACTTCTTGCAATTGCAAGGGCGGCGGTTGCTAATCCCCCCGTGCTTATTCTCGACGAGGCGACCAGTTCAATCGATACGAGAACGGAGGCTCTTATATCCAAGGGTATGGATAAACTAATGAACGGCAAAACGGTATTCGTTATAGCGCATAGACTTTCAACCGTTAGAAACGCAAACGCGATAATGGTGCTCGAAAACGGTCAAATCATAGAAAGAGGAGACCACGACGAACTAATGGCGATAGGAGAGAAAGGAAAGTATTATCAACTTTATAACGGATTATTTGAACTTCACTAAACTTGAGGCGTAAAAATGCAAAAAATCGCATTTTTGCGCCTTTTATTTTGGTTTTATTTGACAAAAAGTATGGATTATTGTATCATATTCGGGTTGGAGAGTGAACTTTATGGATTATAAGAAAAGTATTGCTGAACTTATTAATATCGAGGGCGTATCCGCAGATGAAATTGCAGGTATGCTTTCTTTTCCCAAAGACCTTACTATGGGCGACTACTGTTTGCCTTGTTTTAGATTTTCTGCAAAACTCAGAAAATCTCCCGTTATGATTGCGGACGAACTTGCCTCTTCTATCGACGTTCAAAAGGTTGATTTCTTAGAAAAGGTAGAAAGCGTTGCGGGATATTTGAATTTTACTTTGGACAAAACTAGTTACGCAAAGAAGATTTTAGGTAAAATTCTCGAAGAAAAAGAAAGTTACGGTCACTCCGATATAGGCAATGGCAAAACTATTTGTATAGATTACTCTTCCGTTAATATTGCTAAACCTTTCCATATAGGACACCTTTCTACCACGGTTATCGGCGCGGCTTTGTATAGAATTTATAAAGCGCTCGGATATAACGTAGTCGGCATTAATCACCTTGGCGACTGGGGTACTCAATTCGGCAAACTCATTTCCGCGTTCAAGAGATGGGGAGATAAAGAAGATATCGAAAGAAGGGGAATAAAAGCCCTTTTTGAAATTTACGTACGTTTCCACGCTGAAGAAAAGAATAATCCCGAACTTGCAAAAGAGGGTAGATACTGGTTCAAAAAGATTGAGGACGGAGACAAAGAGGCTAACGAACTTTTCTCGTTCTTCCGTGAAATTACCTTAAAAGACGTAGAAAAACTTTACGATAGACTCAGCGTCAAATTCGATTCGTACTGTGGAGAAAGTTTTTATAATGACAAAATGACTCCCGTTCTTGCAGAACTAGAAGAAAAAGGTTTACTAGTTGAGAGCGAGGGCGCAAAAGTCGTAAACCTCGACGAATACGGCATGCCTCCCTGTTTGCTCGTAAAAGCGGACGGCGCAACCCTTTACGCAACTAGAGATATGGCGGCGGCTTTTTATAGAAAAAACACCTACGATTTCGATAAATGTTTGTACGTAGTTGCATATCAACAAAATCTTCACTTCAAGCAGTGGTTCAAAGTCGTTGAACTTATGGGAAAAGAGTGGCACTCCGACCTCGTTCACGTTGCTTTCGGTATGGTTTCTCTTGAAGACGGAGCAATGAGTACGAGAGAAGGAAGGGTAGTTTTCCTAGAAGAAGTGCTCAATAAAGCAGTTGAAAAAGCGCACGCTATAATTACCGAAAAGAATCCTAATCTTGATAACAAAGAATTAATTAGCGAACAAGTCGGCGTAGGCGCGGTAGTATTTTCCGCTCTTTGCAATAATCGTATCAAAGATATCGTGTTTAACTTTGACAAGGTATTAAATTTCGACGGGGAAACCGCTCCTTATATTCAGTACACGGTTGCTCGTTGCAATAGCGTAATTGAAAAAGCGGGAGAAACGCTAGTTGAACCTAATTTTAGCG
>JAZQYG010000150.1:0-16899 GCA_045633305.1 Clostridia bacterium
AGTACCCATGCATACGCCAATTTGATATTTTCCTTGAGGATTAAGATTGAATTGCGCGTAAAAAGTCGCAACACCAAAAACCTCTTCAAGTGAAACGCCCAATTCTTCGGCAACGATAGACTGTACTTCAATAGGAAGATAGCCGTAGATTTCTTGTGCTTTTTGAAGCGCAGGCATAACGGCGCCGGGAAGTTCTTTGATTTCAGCAAGTGCCTTTCTTAACTCGCTTTCCTGCTCTTTCGTACCCGAAAAAGCAACAGTCGTTAACTTTATCTTAGACATAATACCTCCAACGTAATAATAATTATAAGCTATACCTTATGTATTTTATCATAATATAATATAAAAATCAATATATAAATCTAAATTAAATCACCGAATTAATCACAAAAAACGTCTTCAAATAATTTTAATTTCGATTTTTTCAAAACGTAAGACGTGATACTTGTAGATTTTTTAGGTGTTATGCGATTTAAAATACTCATTAAATGCGCGTCAAAGCCGATTATCATCTTCTTTTTCTTTTTGCAAATCCCTTTGATGATTTTTCTTGCCATTTTTGTTGCAGGCATAGAAATTTTGCCGACAATTCCTTCGTTTATAGATTGATTTTGGTTTTTAAAAATATCAGTTTTTGTAAACCCAGGCATAACGAGCGCAACGTACGATTTATTCTTTAATTCGTACGACAAACACTCCGTAAAACCTTTAAGCGCGGACTTTGCCCCAGTATAAGCGCTAGTACCTGCAATTGATGCTAGAGCTGCCGAACTTGAAACGTTCACAAAAGAAGGATACGCGCCGTCGTCTTTACACAAAAATAGGTTTTTGAAGGAATAAACGCAAGAAAAATAATCTACTTGCATTACCCTCTCAAATTCTAATATATCTATTTTGTTCGCAGAGCGAAAAGTAGGCAAAACTCCAGCGTTATTTATAACTAAATCAGGAGCGAAATCGATAGTCTTTAAATATTTAGCAAAGCTTTCCCACTCACTCTTTTCTCCGACGTCAAAACAATATTTTTGATACGAATCAGTCCTTTTAGAAAATTCTTCATGGACGCGTTCTGCTTTTTGTGGATTTCGTGAAACGCCCAGAACTTTGCAGTTATACTTATCAATCAAGATTTTGCAAATTTCTAATCCTATACCGCTCGTTGCTCCAGTAACTATTACCTTTTTATCAAATAACCAACTTTTCCGCATATTACGATATTTTGGTCGCAGTAACCACTTCTTTATTAATCTGAACTTTACTCCTGCCTTTTTCTACGGCAAAAACAATTTTCGTATTCTTTTCGCTCTTGTATAATATAGGCAAATATATGGTAACGAGAAGATTTTCTTGCGCGTTAATTATCATTTCGCACCCATTTTCCGTTTCCATATATCCTCTTACTTCGAGTCTTCCACCTTCAGCAACGAAAAACTCTTTGCCGTCCACGGTTAAAAATGTCTGCTTTTCTTGAACTACGACGTTAAAATTACGTCCAAAAAGCGGAATATTTGATACGCCATGCTCACCTTTTGCAAGTGTACCAAACCTAATAGACGGGCGTAAATCTTTTTGAAAATACTCAACGTCAATAAGTTCACATAATCCACATACGGCAAGGAAATTGCCCGCAATATCGTTTTTCTTTGCGTTTTGAGGCACGTTGCCGTCGGGAAGATATCTATCGTAAACGTCGTACTTTCCTTTTTGACAATGTTTCATGTAGAGTTTAACGCTTTTAATTGCAACTTCACTCGCAACGTCACTTACTCCGTATCGAACAAGTCCAAGATAAACCAAATAGTTTACGTAAGGGATTATCTCTCCCCTATATTGACTAAAAGCCGGCATATTTTGTCCAGTTTTTAAATCTTTGTATTTGACACCATATTCAGGATGGTCTTTAATCAACGTCGGAATAAGATATTCTCCGCCAAACTTTTTAGTTTCGGTTAAATATCTAAGAATTCTTTCAAGTTTTTCCGTACTATCAACGGCGCCTGCAATCAAAGGATAAAAAGAAGTTATGCCTATAGACTCGGAAAATCTACCGTCTACAAATCTGTTAGCATATATTCCAAGTTCGGGATTATATAAGGTTTCGTTAATGGAAAATTTTAATTTTTTAACCGCATCTGCGTATTTTTGCGCATCATCTAAATTACCGCAAATTATCGCTATTCTCTCTAATAAGTCCATATTGAGTAGTTTGATACAACTCATATCTAGACTATAAGTATTTTCTTGTTTTAAAATTTCTTTAAGGGGCGAACCGTGCATTTTGTAAGCTACTTCATTTTTATTTCGCCAGTTAGAGACAACAAGGTCTGAGTTCGGTTGATTTTCTTTTTTTAAAGAATTATATATTACTTTGAGCCAGTTTTCATCCCTATTTCTACAAAAAATTATCCAAGTAGTCAAAACAGACAAAAGTTTATCTTGAAAAGTATATTGCAATATTTCAGATGCTGAATCAACGTCGGCAACGTGAGCGCCGATTATTGATGCGCTATTTAACTTTTCTCCTTTAAAAGAATAGAATTTATCAATTTTTCTAGAAGGAAAGAAGGAGCGACTTAAAAAATACGGATTATAAATCCTATGCCACATTGAAGAATTCAACAAATTAGATACGGCAACGCCTAAACTGCCGTAGCCACTAGGATTTGCATTACTGAATCCTATCTCCGCCGAAGATATACCAGATATCAATTCTTCACCACTTGGTTTTTCTGAAGTCAAAATTTCCTTGTCTCCAACTTCAGCAAAAACTAAAATTCTAGTATTTGCTATGTTTTTTAAGTCAAACTCATATATTATTTCAGAATTTCTTCCTTTCTTTACTGAAGATGGTGAATTATAAATCGTAGCGTTAAAATATTCCCTAGTTTTTGCATCTTCTTTCAAGAAAACGTCGTATCTGCCTTTAAATACACAACCTTCTTCACAAATACCCGTCTTGCCTTTAATAACGGCGTATGGAGAAGAAGAACCCATTATTGATTGTTCGGTTGCTTTATAATCCGCTTCGCAAGGTTTAACTGGATAAAATATAACTCTAATAGAAGAATAAGTTACAGAAGAAATTGATAAAACGATTGATTTTTCGTCGTAATTAACCCAAGTAGCAGTCATGTTTCCATGAGAAAAATAAGAAAATTTACCACCCACTTGAGATACGTAAAGTCTACCTATTTCATCTAAAAAATCAGCGTAATCAAACCACTTATTATTTTTTTGATAGGAAACGCGCACGCCCCACATAGTGCCGTTTTTACCTATCAAAACAGCGCCGTTAGGAACGGAGGCGTCTAGTCCTACGCCTACTATAGGCTTATTAGGATAATTAGCAGAAGTTATAGACGGACCTTTGTATTTTTCCTCGTAAAAATCAGCAAAGTATGGTGGTCTACCAGCAAATCCGTATTCTTTGTTTACGTATTTCATATCTACCTCAATATAACATTTTCGCCGTATCAGGCAAGTTTAAGATACTAGAATTACAAGCCTTAATCTCGTAATCTTCAATATGAATTTTATCGTCAGGGACGACGTATATGCGCTTTTGAGCCCATACCGTTTGACAATCTTGTTCAAGTGTTCTCAAAACAAAAAGTTTTGCAAACACACTAGGATTAACTTTAATTAAGACCGCTTCTACGTCGTCGTGAGCAAAATGCTCGTACAAAGATGCTCTTAATCTCATTATAACGTATTCTTCAGAGTAAACGAAAGAATCCCCTTTGCAATACGGACAAGACTGTAAAAACATTTTATCAACTAGACTTATAGTTTTCTTTCTAGTTATTTCAACTAAACCAAGTCCAGTCATACCTACGACCATAGTTTTGACTCTATCTTTTTTCAAAACTTCTTTTAGCCTTTCCAGTACGCTTTCTCTATGTTCAATAACGTCCATATCGATAAAGTCAACTATTATAATTCCGCCTATGTTTCTAAGTCTCAATTGTTTTGCAATCTCGTCAGCGGCTATCATATTAGTAACGAATACAGTTTCCTCATGATTCGTATCACCTACGTATTTGCCCGTATTAACGTCAATAACGGTAAAAGCTTCGGTTTTATCTATAATAAGATATCCACCGTTACGAAGAGGAACTTTCCTTTTGAGCATTTCTTCAACTTTTAAATTAAGCCCAAACTCTTCAAACATATCCCCACTTTCTCTATAAAAAGAAAGGATATTCGTCTTTTGGGGCATTAAATATTCAAATCGTTCAAGAAGATGCGAGTAAACCTTGCTATCATTAACGAAAACTTTTTCGGTATCCTCGTTTACAATATCACGAATCGTGCGTTCTATAAGTTCGCACTCACGTCTAACTACTTTACAAACTTCTGCCCTTTTGTAATCTTCAAGAAGATTTAAATAATCTGCATAAAGTTTCTTTGCTTCTTTTTTTATTTCAGAAATAGTTACGTCTTTTGCAGCAGTTCTAATTATATAGCCAACGCCCTTCGCTTTAATTGAAGTAACGGCGTTAAAAAGTTTTTCTCTAACGCTCTCGTCAACGATTTTTTTAGAAACACCTACAAAATCGCTCGTTGGGGTGAGAACTAAATATCTACCAGGTATAGAAATGTCTTTGGTAACTCGCACACCTTTAGTTCCAAATTGCTCTTTGACGACTTGAACCATTATAACGTCGCCAACTTTATCATTAATAGAACTTTGAGGACGTTTGCTTTCCAAAAGTTCAGAGGTGTCGACCATATTTTCGTGAACGTATAAAAAGGCGTTTTTATCAAGTCCGATATTTACGAAAGCAGCTTGCATGCCGGGAAGTACGTTCTCTACGCGTCCCTTATAAATATTGCCTACGAGTTTTTCAGAGGTTTCTCTTTCTACGTGAAGTTCAACCATCTCACCATTTTCAGTAACGGCAACCTTTGTTCTGCTTGCGTGAACGTCGATAAATACTTTATTCTTCATCATTTTCACCTATCATAAATAGCGGAACGAGAGAATTTTTTTCACCCGTATATTGCTCAGTTCTTAAAACGTCAAAGAGGTCAAATTCTAAATTTAACCCTTTTATTCCATAGAGCAATCTATCTACCCTTAAATTATCGTTTCCCGATGCTAAAGTGAGAGTAATTTTTTCCTCGTGAACTTTTATATCCAAGATTTTTGAGCGTACCTCTTTTTCAACAATTTCACCTTTTTGCTCGTATGTTATAAAACACTCATTTTGACTTAAAATAGATTCGAGCAAGTCTTTTTGACTTTGAGTAGTTTTCACGCTAACTTCATAATCACTAAAAGTAACGATACCCGCAACGTTGGGATTTTTTTCAAGGTTTTTTGCAAAAATAGCCCTCAAACCTTTGGGTGCGTTTTGATTGAACTTTTCAATAAATTCACTTGCATCAAAATCGGTATCAATACAAGCGTACTCCGCCTTAGACTCAACCGTTAGAGGAAGAGGTGGAGTAAAAAATACTTTGTAATGAGGATTAAAGGCATTTTCTGAACGTCTTACTTTAATTCCTGCTCTAACGCAAAGGCGTAAAATTGAACGCAAAATATCAAGGTGTGACATAAAAGATGCAGGATAAACTTTTTCAAATTTAACTAACAGCACAACGAACACCTCCCGTACTTGTTAGCACCGCAACCGTTACAACCGTCAATACAGTTTTTAGTGGTCTTTTCTTCATACGCCAAGTTGCGCTCTTTTATCATATAATCTTTTTTAATTCCACAGTCAATATACTCAAAAGGCATTAAGTCGTTTGCCTCTCTTTCTTTTAAATATTCAAAAACGTCAATCTTACAATTTTCAAAGGCTTGCATCCACTTTTGAATATCAAAAAACTCGCTCCAACTGTCAAATATTTGTCCGAGTTTAAATGCTTCAACTATTACGGAAGAAAGTTTTCTATCCCCTCTTGCTAAGACTGCCTCAATAAACGAGGTATCGTAATCATGCCAGTTATAATTAACGCCACGAATACGCAATTTTTCTCTCAAAAAGGTTAATTTTTTGTCAAATTCTTCACGACTAATAAACCTTTCCCATTGAAAAGGTGTTACAGGTTTTGGAATAAAGATAGACGTTGATACGGTAACGTTTAACTTTCTATTTGTCTTTTTATGTATTTCGTAAAGTTCGAATATTCTACGAACAATTTTTTCAATTCCTTCAATATCGTCAAAGGTTTCCGTAGGCAAACCTAACATAAAATAAAGTTTTACCGAAGTGTAACCAAGTTTGAATGCGGAAATCATACTTTTATCGATATCTTCCGAGGTTATATTTTTATTGATAACTGCGCGGAGCCTGTCCGTTCCTGCTTCGGGTGCAAAAGTTAAAGAACTTTTTCTTGCTTCCTCGGCAAAAATGCTCTCAAAACTATCTACTCTCAAAGAGGGCAAACTTAACTTAGTCTTTCCCTCTCCAGCCTTTTTTAGATGCTCTATAAGTTCAACGAGCCCCGGATAATCACCCGTACTCAAACTAGAAAGAGACAATTCTTCAAAACCGTTATTTTTAATAAGTTCTTCCCCTTGCGAGCAAAGTGTTTTTAGCGACCTTGAACGTATAGGTCTATAATAAAATCCTGCCTGACAAAATCTACAACCGTTACTGCACCCTCTATAAAGTTCAAGAACAGAGCGGTCGTGTACGATTTCTACGTTAGGAAGAAGAATTTTAGTTGGGAAATACGCTTTATCAAAATCTTTTACGACGGCTTTATCAACGATTCTCGTAAAACCTACGATTCTACCGCCTTCATAAATTGCTTTATCTAAAGATGGAACGATAACTCCTTGAATTTTGGTCAATCTTTTCAAAAGTTCAGATTTTGAAATTTTTTCTTTTTTAGCGCGTTTGATTTCGTCTATGATTAGATTCATAGACTCTTCACCTTCACCTACGGTCATTGCGTCAAAAAAGTCCGCGTAAGGCTCGGGATTAGCCATGCACGGTCCGCCTGCTATAATTAGAGGATAATCATCATTTCTGTCTTTTGCAAAAAACGGTATACCCGCCAAATCAAGCATTGCAACTACGTTCGTATATGCAAGTTCGTACTGAATTGAAAAACCAAGCACGTCAAAATTTGAGAGTTTTTCTCCCGTATCAACAGAAGTTAGCGGAATATTATCTGCTTTGAGTTTTTTATATAGGTCAACCCAAGGCATAAAACATCTTTCAGCAATACAGTCCGCTCTTTCGTTAAGCATATGATACAAAATCCTAAGCCCGAGATTGCTCATACCTATCTCGTATACGTCAGGAAAGCAAAAACACATCCTAACTTCCGCGTCTGGCTTATTCATATCTGGCGTATTAAATTCTCCCCCCGTGTAGCGAGCGGGCTTTAATACCGTTGAATATAGTCGTTTTAATTCTCTTTCTTCCATATATATCCTTAAAAAATTTTATTTCTAATATTGAACCATAAACAATAAAATATTTTATGCACAAAAACAAATTATTGCCTACCCTTTTATCACTCGGAGTAATAATAACGCTTATAGTTTACCCCGATAAATACTTACCAATATCGCTTGACGGTATAAAAATATTTGCCGTCAACGTTCTACCTGCATTACTACCCTTTTTCTTCTTTACAAAAATCCTTTCCTCTCTTGGAGCAGGAAATTTACTTGGTAAAATGCTATATAAACCTTGTCTAAAACTGTACAATACAAGCGGTTCTGGCGGTTATATTTACGTAATGAGCGTTCTATCTGGTTATCCAGTAGGAGCAAAACTTCTCGCCGATTTCACAACGGGAGGTTATCTAAGTAAAGATGACGCAAAAACTATCATGAGTTACACGTCTACGTCAGGACCTATGTTTATCGTAGGTAGCGTTGGCGCAGTTATGTTATGTAACAAAACAGCAGGCTACGTAATACTGTTATCTCATTTAGTTTCAGCGCTTTTGAACGGACTAATATACCGAAACAAAAGAGAAAGCACACAAAACGATAGTTTGATTAGAATTGAAACGGCGGATAACGTTTTATCCGAAAGCGTATATTCTGCCGTTATTAGCGTAGCAATTGCAGGAAGTTACGTTGCAATATTTTATACTTGCGCCTATATGCTAAAAGATTTCGGTGTAATAGATGCAATTAGCAATTTTTTTAATCTATTTTTAAACGACGTAGTTTTATCCGACGGACTCGCTTTTGGGTTAATAGAAATGACTGGAGGTTGTCTTGCTCTCTCTAAAAGCGTAAGTTTTTTGCGTATTCCTTTAATTTGCGCAATAGTTTCTTTCGGCGGGTTATCGGTAACTCTTCAGTCACTCACCTTTTTAGAGCCTTGTGGAATAAAACCCATGCGATACCTTTTATGCAAATTAACGCAATCTATAATTGCATTTTTGATATGCTATATAATCGTTAGATTTATTTATCCTTGCGGATAGTACCGCGTAATTCTTCTCTATTATTCCTAATGCAAGAAATAGTATCGGCAAGAAATTTTTCAACGTCGGCGAACATATCGTCAACGTAAATTTTTGAGTCACCTTTTACTGTGTTTGCAAATTGAATTGCCTCGCTACGAATAAGTTTGGCATCTTTTTCCGCTCTCTTTAAAATCTCGGAATTACTTATCAGCTCGTCTGCTTTATTTTCTGCCTCTTCTATGATTTCTTTCGCCTTTTTTCTGCTCTCGTTCAAGATATCTTGAGCTTCGTCGAGAATTTTTTGCGATTTTTTAATACTTGCTGGAAGTCCTGCTTTTATATTAGATATAATTTGTATGCAAGACTGTGTATCAACCATCGCTTTTTTTGAAAAAACAGCGTTTTTTGCGCTTAAAAGTTCATTTTCAAGTTGGTCGAGCAAAGTAAATACGTCATCCATTTTGATTTTTCTCCTTAATTACGTTTATAGCACGCTCGGGAACGATTTTTTGGTAATTCTTCCCCTCTATTATCATATTTCTTACAGCGTTTGAAGATATATCGTCGTACTCACCGTCAGAATCTAAAAATAAAGTTTCAATACCGCCGTAATCAAAGTTTGCTTTTGCAAGTTTTTTTTCATACTCAAAGTCTTTTGAGTTTCTAACCCCTCTTATTAAACACCCTATTCCGTGTGACTTGCAATAATCGGCAGTGTATCCGTCATAAAAAGCAACTTCAACCCTTTCATATTGAGCAAAAGTTTGTTCAAGCATTTTAAAGCGCTCGTCTTTTGTGAAAAAATACTCTTTATCAGGATTAATCAACATCAAAACGCAAACTTCATCAAAAATTTTCAAAGCGCGTTCAACAAGATTAACGTGACCTATCGTCACCGGGTCAAAACTGCCCGTAACAGCACAACGCTTAATCATCTTTTTTCCTCATAAAAGTCAAGGTTGCAACACCATATTTTCTTTCGTCGAAAATAGTGAACGCGTTGCAATCTAAACTAAATTTTTTTTCGCTTAATCTTTCGTAAACGATTATTGTATCTTCGTTTAATACGTCTGTCTTTGACAAATTATTCAAAACTTCATTTCCGTCAAATTCATACGGAGGGTCAAGATATATAACGTCAAATTTTTCTCCGTTTAATCTTTTGAGCGCATCAGTATAATCACAATTTACAAGATTGACCGTCAAATTCAATATTTGAGCTATATTTCTAATATAAGCGCAAACACCCTTTGATTTTTCACAAAAAACAACTTTTTGCGCCCCTCTTGATATCGCCTCAAAACCTATTGCTCCGCTTCCTGAGAATAAATCGAGAAAATTACAATTTTTGACTTTGGAAGATAAAATATTAAATAAATTTTCCCGTACTCTATCCAAAGTCGGTCTAACACCGCTCTGTTTAAGTTCGGGAAGTTTTCTTCCTCTAAATTCTCCCGCTATAATTCTCAACGTAATACTCCTTTATCAGTGACGATAATATCAAGTTGTTTATCGTGGTTTTCGGGTAAAAAATCACACTCTTGCTCTGAAAATGCTATTCCAACCGAGACAGCGTTTTCAGGCAAAAATCTATCATAATAACCCTTACCGTAACCTATTCTTGCTTTATTGCTATTAAATGCAACGAGCGGTACTATCACGAGGTCCAACTTGTCCGTATCAAAATATTCGCCTTGTGGCTCTGGTATATTGAACGCTCCTTGCGATAACTTTTCCCCGCTTTCGTATTTTACGGCAAACATGTCCTCGCCTCTTGTGACTGGCGCAAAAATATTTTTGCCTAAATCTAAAAGGCGATTGATTATTTCACTTATATTTACCTCTGAGCCGATTGCAAAATAAACGCAAACGTTACTTGCATAATTTATTTCTTCAAGAGAAAAGAAATTGTCTAATATAAGTTTTTCCCTTTCTTCACGCTCTAGAGTCGTTATGCTTTTTCTCATCGTTTTGCCGTAAACTCTAGCATCAGTTTTTGAAATCAAAATAATTAATCCTCGCTCTTTTTCCTGTATTTAACATTAATTCGTAAGGAATAGTACCTACTTGCTTTGCAATATCGTCAAAATAATATCGTACACCTTCCGACTCTCCCACAAGTAGCACCTCGTCTCCTACTCTTGTAGTAGATGAGGCAATAACGGAAACGGAATCCATACAAACTGATACTATCGGCAAAAATTCACCGTTATGTAAAACCGAGCAAACGCCTCGTCTATTTCTAAAAATCCCGTCAGCGTAACCGCCCTCAATTATAGCAATCGTTGCGCCATTTTTACCGCTTTTAAATATTCCCTCGTATCCGGAACAAACGTTTGGTTCAAGTTTTTTTAACGCTAATACTTTTGAAGAAATTGTCATGCTTGGCAAATATTTACTGCTTGGATAGCCGTATAAGGCAATTCCGGGTCGAACCATATCTCCGTAAATTTTACCGCTGGATATAGCGCTAGTTGCGCATATATGCGATATAGCGCGCGGATACTTTTCTTTTACAATATTTTCAAAAAACTTAAATCGTTCTACTTGTAAACTAAAAGAATCTTGAGAATATAAATGCGAATACACTCCCGCAATCTCTAAACCGTTAACGATTGACAAAAGTTTATTCAATTCGTCTGTGCTCCTTACTCCAAATCTACCCATACCGCTATCAATCTGAACGTGAACGCGAACTAATTTTGATAGTTTTTGAGAGACGTCCAAAAGCGCAATCGCTTGTTCGGGAGTGGATATTCCAACGGTTATATCGTAATTAATACAACTCTCTAATCCCTCAAAAGGGCAAGTAAAGGAAAGAATGGGTTTAGTTATTCCTGATTGTCTAAGTAATATCCCTTCTTCGACGTTTGCCACCGCAAAATAATCACTTTCAGATTCTAACGCTTTTGCAACCTCAATAGAGCCGTGACCATACGCGTTTGCTTTTACGACACTACAAATAAGCTTATCTTTTGCATCAACTTTGACTAATTTCAAATTAGTCAAAATACGTCCTAAATCGACGTTGACGCTAATAGACATTAAAAGGGTTCTTTTTCAATTAATTTGAAGTTTTTATCAAGAAGAATCTTGGTCGTTAAGTCAATATCTTTTACCTTTACGAGTATTATAGCCTTTCCGTCTGCTTTTACGTAAGAATAAAGATATTCGATATCTACGTTTTCGTCGTCTAAAACACCTAGCACGTCGCCAAGTCCACCAGGTTTATCTTCAACTTCTACGCCTATCAAATCGTTATTTACGACGATATAGCCGTTTTGTTTTAAAACTGCAATTGCTCTTGCGTTATCGCTTGTAACCGCTCTTAAAATACCAAAGTCTTTGGTGTCTGCAATAGACACGGCTAGCATATTAATTCCTTCGTCTTTTAAAACGTCGGTAACGCCTTTAATTTTTCCTTTACTGTTTTCTAAAAAAACTGCAATTTGATTTACCGTCATAATATCCTCCGAATTAATATACTCTTTTGTCTATAATTCTCTTCGCTTTGCCCTCGCTTCTAGGCAAAGAATTAGGCGAAACTAGTTTGATTTTTGCAGATACTGAAAGGTTAGAAAGCATATCTTGGGAAAGTTTTGCTCTAAGTTCTTCAAGTTTGCCTACCGTATCACTGAAAACTTCTTCCGTAATTTCTACCTGTATTTCCATTATATCCAAATTATTTTCTCTTGTGACAATAATTTGATAATAAGGCAAAACTCCGTTGCTTGCTTGATTTAAAAGAACGGATTCTATTTGAGATGGAAATACGTTTACGCCACGAATAATAAGCATATCGTCGTTACGACCTTTTATTTTGCCAAGTTTTACGAGCGTCCTTCCGCAAGAACAAGGCTCAATTGATAAAGATGCAATATCTCTCGTTCTATATCTAACTAAGGGCATACCGTATTTAGATATCGTGGTAAATACGAGCTCACCCTCTTCTCCGTAAGGAAGAGGTTCTAAAGTGTTTCTATCCACTATTTCGGGATAGAAAAAGTCTTCGTTTATATGTAGTCCGTTCTTTTCTATACACTCACAAGCAACACCAGGACCGGAAATCTCACTTAACCCATAAATATCGTAAGCATTTATACCAAGGCTAGTTTCAATTTCTCTGCGCATTTCTTCAGACCAAGGTTCTGCTCCGAAAATACCTCTTTTAAGTTTGAGTTTAGAAATATCAAAATTACTCTTTTTTATCTCCTCCGCGATATAAAGCGCATATGAAGGAGTACAACAAATAGTATCTGTTCCAAAGTCTTCCATAAGCATAATTTGTCTTTGTGTATTACCAGAGGACATAGGAATAACCGCTGAACCTAATTTTTCTGCGCCATAGTGAAGGCCAAGTCCACCAGTAAACATACCGTATCCGTATGCAACTTGAACTACGGATTCTTTGCTTGCCCCCGTTGCAACGAGCGCTCTTGCTACGCACTCCGACCAAGCGTCGATATCGTGTTGTGTATACCCAGCAACGGTGAGTTTTCCAGTAGTACCGCTAGATGCGTGCAAGCGAACGATATCTTTCATTTCCGCTGAAAACATACCGAAAGGATATCCGTCTCTTAAATCTTTTTTTGTTGTAAAAGGAAGTTTAGATATATCTTCGATTCCCTTTATGTCGGAGGGTTTAACACCTTTTTCGTCCATTTTTGCTCTATATGTAGGCACGGTGTTATAAACTCTTTCAATAGTTTCAACGAGACGCTCACTTTGGAGTTTTCTCATCTCGTCTCTCGTCATACATTCAATTTTTTTATTAAAATATTCCATTTTTACCTCTATTTGATAGCCGTATATCCTAATTCAAATGCTTTTACGTTAAGTTCAAGGAATTTTTCGGGCACACTGGCTTTAACGGCGTCCAAAAAGATTTCTTTATCAAGATTCTTAAGAGCGCATACTGCTCCAAGCATAACGATATTCGTTGCCTTTGCGCTACCTGCTTGCTCACTTAGAGTTACTGCATCAATAAAATAAGCATTTTTGTGAGATGCGCATTTTTCCCTAGTGTCCTCTGGATACTTTTCTACGCCCATAATTACGGGCATAGGATAAATTTTTTGAGAGTTTGAAACAAGATATCCGTCTTCTTTTAAATAATGTTTCCATCTCAAAGCCTCAAGTTCTTCAAAAGCAATCAAAACGTCTGCCTCTCCCGTAGTTATAATAGGAGAATAAACTTTATCCGACATACGAACGTGAGTAACAACGCTACCACCACGTTGAGCCATACCGTGAACTTCGCTAAGTTTACACTCTTTGCCGATTTTTTTTGCATAATTTCCCAAAACTCTGCTTGACAAAAGCGTGCCTTGACCACCTACTCCAACGATAAGTATATTCATGCTATTTCACCTCCGAATCAACTAGTTTTATAGCGTTAAATTTACAAACTTTAGCGCAAAGCATACAACCAACGCAAAGAGTTGTATCAATGCGTACTTTTTTATCTTCGTAAACGAGCGCTGGACAACCTAACTTCATACATGCCTTGCAACCTTTACAATCGTTAATAATTGCTACAGGCTTTTTACCTTTTTTCAAAAGTTCGCAAGGTTTTTGAGCAATAATTACGGACACTTCCTCTGCTGATAGTTCTTCTTTTAGAACTTTTTCAAGGTTTTCCATATCGTACGCATCAACCGTTACCACTCTCTTTACGCCACACGCTTTACAAAGTTCAACGAGGTTAAGTATGGGACTTTGCGCACCTTTTAGCGTTTTTCCTGTTGCGGGGTGTTCTTGGTGACCAGTCATACCAGTCGTACTATTATCAAGAATCATAACGGTGTTTTTACCTTTATTGTAAACGCTATTGATAAGACCTGTTATACCACTATGGATAAAGGTTGAGTCACCTATGACGGCAACGGTATTTTTTGCCGTTTCTTCACCTGCCAAAGTAAATCCGTGCGACATACCTACGCTTGCGCCCATACATAAAACGGTATCAACAGCGGAAAGAGGTGCGCTTGCGCCCAAAGTATAACAACCGATATCACCAGTAACGTTACATTTCAACTTATTAAGCACGTAAAATACTCCTCTGTGAGGGCAACCTGCGCAAAGTACTGGGGGTCTAACCGGAGCATTTTCTGCGCAGGGAAGTTTTTGTCCAAAAAGTTTCTCTTTTATGGTTTCAGGGGTGATTTCTCCTTGAATAGAGAAAATATTTTTTCCTTCGCATTTTATGCCGTTTGCTTTGAGTTGATTTTCAAAAAATGGTTCAAGTTCTTCGATTACGAGAACTTTTTCAACTTTGCTTGCAAAATTTCTAATTGCCTCGATATCAAGAGGATATACAACGCCAAGTTTAAATACCGACGCTGTGGGCATAGTCTCTTTTACGTACTGATATACAGCGCCCGAACAAACTACACCAAGTTTAGTGTCAAGCAACTCTTCTCTATTTACCTTTAGAGTGGATAAATCTGCCTTTAATTCATTTTCGCGTTTTTCTACGAATACGTGACGAACTTTTGCATTAGAGGGCATCATGCAATATTTACGCATATCCTTAACGTAAGGACGATTAGGAATATCTTGTCTATCTAAGCAATCAACCTCACTTTGTGAGTGAGCGATTCTAGTAGTTGTTCTAAGCAAAACGGGAGTATCGTATTTTTCGGAAATTTCATAAGCAATTTTTACGTAATTTTTTGCCTCTTCGCTATCGGAAGGTTCAAGCATAGGAATATGCGCGCTTCTTGCATAAAATCTACTATCCTGCTCGTTTTGAGACGAGTGCATGCCGGGGTCGTCGGCAACGACTACGACAAGTCCTGCATTAACTCCAGAATAAGCAGCAGTAAACAATGGGTCTGCAGCAACGTTAAGTCCAACGTGTTTCATGCACGCCATACTTCTTGCGCCTGCTACGCAAGAGCCGTAAGCAACCTCAAGGGCAACTTTTTCATTTGGAGCCCACTCAGCATAAAGACCGTCGTATTTTGCAGCGTTTTCAGCAATTTCAGTACTTGGAGTACCAGGATATGCCGATAGTACTTTAACGCCTGCTTCCCACGCACCTTGAGCAATAGCTTGATTAGTTAGCATAATTTTTTTCATAGGTAAACACCCCTAGTTATAAGTATAATTATTATAATATTAACATATAAACACACGTTTTGCAATCAAACTTTACCTAATAAGTTAAAAAGTTGAAATCAAAAATAAAATTTTACAAAAATTTAAAACTTTGTCAATAAAATTACTTAAAAAGCCTTGACAGTTTAAAAACTTTCTCTTATAATAGTCAAGTAATTTGGTTTGCTGATATGGCTCAGTCGGTAGAGCACATCCTTGGTAAGGATGAGGTCACCGGTTCAAATCCGGTTATCAGCTCCAAAAAAAATCCCCGATTTCTCGGGGATTTTTTTTAACTAATTTTTAATAATCTCAAAACGTCCTCAACTGTTCTTGCAAGATTATCTTCGCTTTTATACCTTGACACAGAAAAATCTTCGGGCAATCTATTGATTGTAAATATTGAATTAATTCCGACGTCATAAGCATCTGAAAGGTCACCTTCTGCTCCTCCAACTATAGCAATTACAGGTACGTTTTTGCGTTTTGCTCGCGAGGCAATTCCAGATATGACTTTACCCCTCAAACTTTGTGAATCAATTTTTCCCTCACCAGTAATTACTACGCTATCTTGATTTAGTAACGAATCAAAATTAACGGAATCAAGAATAGTTTCTATTCCCATTTTTAATTCCGCATCAAAAAAAGCGACCATACCGCACGCCATTGCTCCCGCAGCGCCACCGCCTTTTAAATCGTGTAAATCTTTGTTAAAATCTCTCTTTATAAGTTCACAAAGATGCTTAACTCCTTCATCAAGCAATAAAACGTCCTCATCTGTTGCGCCTTTTTGTGGAGCAAAAACGTATGATGCGCCAAACTCTCCGTAAGGTGGATTATCTACGTCACACATAACAATAAGTTTAACTTTGTTAACTCGTGCGTCAACTTCGCTCAAGTCAATTTTAACAATATTCTTTAACGTACCTCCCGTAGGTACAAATTGCTCGCCATTTTTATCAAAAAATTTTACACCTAATGCGCATGCAAAGCCCGTTCCGAAGTCGTTCGTTGCCGACCCACCGAGTCCAAGTATGATTTCTTTAACTCCATTATCAAGGGCATCTTTTACAAGCTCTCCAACTCCAAAAGTTGTAGTCAACATAGGATTTTTTGCTCCGTCCACCAAAGGAAGTCCGCTAGCAGAAGCCATCTCAACGACGGCAGTCTGTCCACCTTTCAAAACACCGTAAAAACTATCTATTTTTTTAAAATAAGGTCCAGAGCATTTAACGAATTTCTTTTCTCCACCGACTGCAGTCAAGAAGCAATCAACTGTTCCCTCTCCGCCGTCGGCAACTGGAATTGAATAAATTTCACTATTTGGAAAAATTTTTGAAATCTTTTTAGAAATAATTTCGCAAATTTTTTGAGAAGAAAGAGTCCCTTTAAATGAATCCGGAGTCA
>JAZQYG010000151.1:0-7363 GCA_045633305.1 Clostridia bacterium
TTTAGAGTCTTGATAACGAAATCGCCCTCGCCGTCCTCGCCTACCTTACCGTAAGCGTAAAGAGGTACGCTTCCGTCAATCTTAGCGATATCTATTATGGTATTAGGCACGCAACCGCCAACGTTAGATATAACGTCACGAATCTTGACGAGCATACCTTTTTCGGGATAGGTGTCGATAGTCTTATTCTTATCTACGATGAGGTTACCTGCAATAGCTATTCCTTTTTCCATAATCTTCTCCTAATTTTCGTCAAAATAATTTTTGAATGAATAGTACGCTCCACCGAGCGTTACGGCGTTCTTGTCAGGGGGTGACAATTCCACCGTTATTTTGTTGTCAAAAAGGCTCATTTTGGCAAGATGCTCTTTGAGTGGCTCTAATAGATACGCTCCAAACTCCTTGATCTCTCCGCTGACTACTATCAGCTCGGGATCAAACAGGTTGATCACTCCGTTCAAGCCGTATGCGAGAATCTTCGCCGTGTCGTCAAGCACGGTGCGAGCAGCACGATTACCGCTCTCGAGCACGGATACCGCCTCTTGTACCGTGGCTACGCTTCTTCCGCTGACCTTTTCTATCTGTTCAAGTATATAAGGAACGTTTACAAGTCCCTCCAAGCAACCCCTGCTACCGCATCTGCAAGGCTTGCCGTTATAATCTACGCTAATGTGACCGAACTCTCCTGCAAAACCGTTACGACCCGTGAAAAGCTCACCGTCTATAACGAGTCCTGCACCTACGCCCTCTCCGATATCCACCGAAAAAAGGGTGGAAACGTCCTTGTGTACCTCTTTTGCAGAATAAGCTATAAAGCCTGAGTTATTGTACATAAAAACGCACGAATCGGGAACGAGCTCCTTGACTCTATCCACCATATTGTCAGGTGGGAAGATATCAAGTACGGTCGAGGATATGATACGCTGTTTCTCGTCGTCTACCATAGCAGGTACGCCGATCGATATACCGTACAGCCTGCCCTCGGTCTCCTTACGGGCGAGCTTGATAAAATCTACGAGTATATCTACCATTTCCTCGCTGGTATGAAATTTTGGTCTGATTGATTTGACTAAACTGAATGACAGATCGTACAGATCGCATCTAACGTGCGAGCGTGAGATCGCCACTCCTAAAAAATAAGCACCCTGATTGCGTACTGCAAGCAAAATGCCCTTTCTGCCGACGTCCGTGGTGTCGGTGAGACCACGCTCCTCGACAAGACCGCTTGCTATAAGCTCTTCCACGAGAGTGGAAACCGTCGTTGCCGAAAGCTTAGTAATTTTCTTAATTCCTGCACGGGAAATCGGCTGATAATCAACCAACGTGTTGAATATCAGCCGTGAATTCCCCTCTTTAATTGACTGTTGACTGGTCTTTTTTTGAACCTGTGCTTTCAATAAAGTAGTACGGCTTGGCCGCGTGCTCCTTAAAGCGCTACTACGCGCTTAGTATTGTTGGATTCGTAAGCAGCTTCGATGATACGCTGATCAAATACTGCGTCCTCACCCGTGATGGGAGGAGTGGTATTCTCGATAATAGCGTTGCCGAATGCTTCGACTTCCTTGGTGTACATATCGCCGGGGGTAACCTCGATGTAAGAGGAAACGTCTCCCTTTCTCTGCTGACTTGCGTCGTATTGAGCGTTAGGATCGGTCTTTACGAGCTTAGCCGTTCCAACCTCAGCCTGCGATACCGTACCCTCTGCAAAAATGCTTCCTGCCGTGCCGTAGAATTCGAGCTTGCATACAGCAGCATCGTCGGGAATGTTGAACGCCGTATCTACGTAAGCGCAACATCCGTTGCTCATACGCATAATAACTGATGCGGAGTCCTCAACCTCGTACTTGAAGATCTGATTGCCCGTGAAAGCGGTGATCTCGGTAGCCGAAAGTCCGGTGATGTACTGAAGAAGGTCGATACAATGCACGCCCATATCGGTAAGAGCTCCACCGCCTGACGTTGCCCATTTCTGTCTCCAGCAGTTCTCCATTTCAGGATACCAGCAGGTGAACTGAGCACGCATAGCAACGATCTCGCCGATCTCACCACTCGTGATGATATCGTGCATAGCCTTGTGATAAGAGGAAAATCTCATCATAAGACCTACGCCAAGCTTAACACCCTTTTCCTTGCAGTAGTCAACGATGACCTGCGACTCCTTGCTGGTAAGAGCAAGAGGCTTCTCAAGAAGAATGTGCTTGCCAGCGTCAGCTGCAGCGAATGCCTGCTCCTTGTGGCAGATAACGGGAGTAGCGATATAGACCGCCTCGATCTCCTCTACTGCAAGAAGCTCTTCTATCGTGGTGAAAGCGTATTTTGCGCCGTATTTCTCCTTGCATCTATCAGCAGCTTCCTTGGAAACGTCCATAACTGCAACGAGCTCTACGTTGTTAGCCTTCATCATGCCGGGCAGAGTACGGCGGTCAGCAATACCACCGCAACCGATAACGCCCCATTTAACCTTTCTCATTGCGCCCTCCGATTATTTAAGGTGCTTAGCGATAACAGCCTTGAGTCCCTCGATACACTTGTTGATGTGTACCTCTTCCCAGGTGGGATGCAAGAAGAGACATACGGTCTCGTAACGGAGCTTGTGAGCGGTGGGACACTCTACGCCCTTGTAAGATACGTTGCCGTTGGTGTACTCTTTGGACTTGAAGGGGAACTGAGCGTCACCGAAGCCGTTGAGCTCCTGGTAAGCAAGCTCGAGGTATGCCTCAGGCCACTGAATACCGTAGCAAGGAATCTTCATAGCGCCGAGCTCTTTGATGATTGCGGGTGCATCACAGTCAAGAGCCTCGAGGTCTACTCTGATAGGATACCACCAGTAAGAGTTCTTACGCTCCTTGGTGTTGGTGGGGAGAGCCTTGATACCAGCCATTCCCTCGAATGCCTCGTCGTACATCTTAGCATATTTAAGTCTTCTAGCGAGGTTCCAGTTGTCGAATCTCTTAAGCTCGTTGATACCGAATACGGACTGGATCTCGGTGAGACGGAAGTTGTAACCTACACGTCTGTGAATGTAGGGAAGCTTCTCCTCAAGAGCAAGCATGTTCATACGCTTCTTAACGTCGTAACCGTGGTCACGGATAGAACGGCACTCCCAACCTACGTCTTCGTTGTTGGTAACTACCATACCGCCTTCACCACCGGTGGTAAAGTGCTTGGATTGACAGAAAGAGAAACATCCAACGTCACCGATGGTACCAGCTTTCTTTCCATTGTACTCACCGCCGAAACATTGTGCGCAGTCTTCTACTACGAAGAGGTTGTGCTTTTTAGCGATATCCATAATTTTGCCCATATCGCAAACGATACCATAAAGGTGAACTACGATAATAGCCTTGGTTCTTTCGGTGATGTGTTTTTCAATGCTATCGGGGTCGATAGTGTGGTCTTCGTTAACGTCTGCAAATACAGGAATTGCGCCTGCTTGTACTGCAGCGAAGGAAGATGCTATAAAGGAGTAGGAAGTAACGATAACCTCGTCACCAGCGCCTACGCCGAGAGCGGTAAGAGCGATGTGAAGTGCAGCAGTACCGTTGGTACAAGAAATTGCCATTTTGGAACCAATCCAGTTAGCCCACATTTCTTCAAACTCCATACCCTTTTTACCAGTCCAGTAGTTAACAAGACCACTGTCGATAACTTTCTTAACGTCTTCTGCGGTTTCGGGTGCGAACTGGGGCCACATGGGGAATCCAAGTTCTTCGATACCAGCGCCGTTCATTGCTAATTCTTCTTTTTTGCTCATTATTAAGCCCTCCAAAATAATTTTTCATTTTTATAATTTGTCCAGTGGGCAAATTAATTACCTATATTATATATTATCCTAATATATTTTGTCAATACTAAAATAAAAATAAATTGCGATTTGTAAAATTTTTTTAGAAAAATTATACAAATATTATTTTGTAATTTTGATATTTGAATTATAAAAATTAATAACTAAGAGGTTGCGTATAACCGCAACCTCTTTGCATCTTCATAAAAAATATTTCTCTACAACAAAAAGTCAACAACCTACAAAACTTTATATTTAATAAACAACAATATCAAAGCGTTTTAATGGGTGTGGGAAGAATCGCAACTTCCCACGCTTTTTTGTAACTTTTTTGTGCGACAAAAAGTTATATTACAAAACCACCGAACACAGTCGTCGCTAGCGCGTACATTATGGGAATAGTCAAAACACAGAGCGTATGAGAAATCATTACCATACTTGCTCCCGATTCGGGGTCACCTCCAAAAGTTTCGGGAAACATTATAGTATTCATACCAACAGGGGTAGCCGTTACGAATAATGCGTAATACAGTACGTTGTTCGATACTTTTAAATTAAAAATAATATTTATAAGTTCTTTGCACCCAAACATTATACTCACTATAAGTAAAGGCAATACGATAAGTCTAAATAAACCGACAACGTAAACTTTTTTCTTGGTAATCATACCTAAAAAGTTATAGTTTGCAATAGTTACGCCTGCAAGTAGCATTGCAACTGGTCCCATACAATTTTTAAGAGAAACGATTGTGTCAATAATAAAAGCAGGAACATACCTTTTTATACCAGTCAAACCGAACAATATACCTATAAAAAGTGCTATTGTGGGAGGATTAAATATGTTTTTAATAGGATTTCTTGAACGGGATTCTTTGGGCACAAGTATACTTATCCCCCAAATGTAAATCACAATGGTAAAAGGCAGATAGAAAATTTTATAATAAGCCAAAGCCTCCGAACCAAAAAGCGCAAGCACGATAGGGTCGCCCATATAACCGATATTTGCAATCGCCAAGGCATAGCGATATACGTTTCTATCATAGCACTTTTTCTTCACGAAAGCACAAGATAAAGGTATTGCAATCGCTACGCTAACACCTACCGCGATACACCCAAAAATCATATTTACACTATGTAAAGAGAGATTTTGCAAAGTAAAAAATGATGACATTGTATAAAAACTCAACGCAGGGCAAAAAATCCAGTTTTCCATCTTTGCCATCACTTTAGCAGAATTATCCGGAATTATATTTAATTTTCGTAGAGCAAAACCTATTGCAATACACAAAAACAAAGTTGCCATAGGTGATAGCATTGCAAGTATCGTTTCAACCATAATAACTTCTTAATTAAACAATCCTCTCAATCTTTTCCCCGTTATCCATATCTTTCACTAAAAAATGTCTGGCGCCGTGCGGAAGTTCTCCGTCAAAATGAGTGCAAGTGAGTATAGTTTGAACTTTTTGCGCCTCTTCAAGAAGTTTTTCTCGTCTTGATTTGTCAAGTTCGGATAAAACGTCGTCAAGAAGGAGTACGGGATACTCCCCCGTCGCTTTAAAAAATATTTCAAGTTCGGATAGTTTGAGCGACAAAGCAACCGTTCTTTGCTGTCCTTGAGAACCGTATTTTTTTACGTCGAGCCCGTTCACAGAAATTGCAATATCGTCTCTATGTGGACCAACCGAAGTGTATCCAAGAAAAATATCTCGTTCTCTATTTGCTTTGAGTTTACAAACCAGTTCCGTCTTTATCTCTTCTTTATCACTGCTTTCAATTGCGCTCTCGTATGATAAAACGAGTTCTTCTCCCAAACTTACGTTTTTGTGTACGCGGTTAGAAATTACGGACAATTCCTCCAAAAACTTTTGACGCATTTGTACGACGAGCGAGCCAAGGGTTGCCACTTGTTCGTCCCAAACGTCGAGCGTTTTTATAAGGCTCTCCCCGCCCTCTTTTAAAAGTTTATTCCTTGCAAGCACGCTTTTATTGTACTTGCCGAGAGTGTAGTAATACGCTTTGCTTTGTTGAGATAGCGCTATATCTAGAAATCGTCTACGTTCACTCGGAGCATCTTTCACTAAGCCCAGTTCGTCCGGTGAAAAATAAACGACTCCAAGCACGCCCATAAGTTCGCCGAGTTTCTTTATGGGGAGTTTGTCTATCGCTACCCTCTTTTTATCTTTGAGGTCAACGTGAATCTCCACGGTGTGATTAGAATATTTCTTTGCAATTTCCGCTTTTGCCCACGCTCCGTCTTGGTTAAACCTAACGAGTTCTCTATCGCGAACGGTACGAGGTGATTTACCTATTCCAAGAACGTAGATTGCCTCGAGTAAATTAGTTTTTCCAACGGCGTTTCTCCCCGAAAACACGTTAAGCGCAGAACCGAGTTCTACGCTTTGCGTTTGATAATTTCTAAAATTTTTCAAGAATAGCCGTTTGACTTGCATTTTATTCTTCGTCCGTGATTTCTATATCGTATGGAGTTATCTGATAAACGTAATAGTTAAGCCAGTTATAAAACAAAAGATTTGCCGTACTTCTCCACTTCATATTGATATTGCCCTTTTCGTCGTAAAAATTAAGCGGAGGCGCAATTTCCATACCTTTTGCAAGGTCTCTTTTGTATTCCGTTTCCAAAGTTTCTCTATCGTACTCTGAGTGACCGGTAAAATAAAATCTTCTACCGTCTTTACTTCTAATGATTGCGTGTCCGCAATCCTTTCCCGAGGCAAGGAGATACAAATCTTTGCACTCTTTGACCGCTTGTTCGTCTATAGCGGTATGACGTGACATAGGAATATAAAAAACGTCGTCTAATCCTTTTAAGAGCATCTCGTAATTTCTTTTAGCCTTGCAAGGATAAACACCGAATAATTTTTCGGGCAAAAGATGTTTTTTGATACCGTATCTATAATAAAGCCCTGCTTGCGCGCCCCAACAAATAAAGATAGTACTCGTGACGTTGGTTTCCGAAAAATCCATTATTTCACAAAGTTCCTTCCAGTATGCAACTTCTTCAAAGTCTAAAGTTTCTACTGGCGCTCCAGTTATTATCATACCGTCGAATTTGCGGTTTTTGATATCTTCAAAGTTTTTATAAAAACGATTTAAGTGACTCTCTTCAATGTGTTTAGGTCTATAAGTTGCAGTAGCAATAAGAGTTACGTTAACTTGCAAAGGCGTATTCGAGAGCAAACGCATAAGTTGTTGTTCGGTAACTAACTTAGTAGGCATAAGGTTAACGATTGCAATTTCAATAGGTCTTATGTCTTGGGCGGTTGCTCTGGCTTTGCTCATAACGAATATTTTTTCGTTAAGTAGAGCCTTATATGCAGGTATATCTTTTGGAATTACTATTGGCATTTTTTCTCCTTCGCTTAAATCTTTTCAAGCGCTTGTTTGATATCCTCGATAAGGTCTTCCGCGTTTTCAATACCGCAAGAATATCTCACGAGTGTTGCGGGTATTCCCGCATCTTCAAGTTGTTTATCAGTTAGTTGACGGTGCGTTGCGTTTGCAGGGTGCAAACAACAAGTACGAGCGTCCGCTACGTGAGTTTCTATAGATGCAACTTTG
>JAZQYG010000152.1:0-5960 GCA_045633305.1 Clostridia bacterium
GGGGTGTAATACTTTGACTGCAAATACAAAAGTCGAACTTATGAAAGTTTTCCCCGAGATTATTTTCGTCGGTACCGAGCCTGCGGTACTTCCTGCTACGCGTGAGTGTACGAGCGTTGCTCTTCTTGCAACCCCTGCTACTATATCAAGTCGTCGTATGCAAGACCTTTTGCTTGAGTGTAGAGGACAAGTAACGAGTTTTCCTCTTTCAAGTCTAGCGGGAATTATTGAAAATTCTATTCCCGACGTGTATTCTCTTGAAAAGTACGTAAATAATAATCTTTCCTATCTTGATAATTTCGACGCGGTAGTACTCGGATGTACACATTTCGTGTTTTTGCGCAAAATTTTGGCAAATAGATTCAAAAAACTTAAAATTTTTGATGGAAATATAGGTGTTGCCACGAGGGTAAAGTCACTAATAGGTGAAAGAAAGGTAGGATTTAAGTGTTTATTTTTTGATTCTTATGGAAAAAAAGAGGAAAAATGCGAAAAAATTTTTTGTCAAATAGATAAGTTTTTTTAAAAAGGGTATTGAAAAACGATTTTTGATATTGTATAATATAAATGCAGTATACAAAATAATTTACAAGGGGACTAATTATGAGTGATTTTACAGCAGAAAGAATTAGGAACGTGGCACTAATAGGTCACAGTGGTTCAGGTAAAACCTCTCTTGCAGAGGCGATTTTGTTTAACGGCAAAAGTATTGACAGACTTGGCAAAACGACGGACAAAAACACCGTTATGGACTACGACGACCAAGAATTGCAAAGAGGTATATCTATCTCTCTTGCTTGCGCTTATACCTACTGGGAAGGCGTTAAGATTAACGTGGTAGACGTTCCAGGCTTTTATGACTTTGAAGGCGAATTCGAAGCGGCAATGCGCGCGGTAGGTTCGGCTGTTCTCGTTGCCGAAGCAAACGGCTCTCTTTCCGTAGGCGCGGAAAAAGCGATTGATTACTGTTTGCGCCGTCATATTCCTCTTATGATATTCGTCAACGGAGTTGACAAAGAAAATAGCGATTACGTAGGCACGGTAGAGGCGTTTAGAGCAAAATACGGAGTTAAGATTTCTCCTACTCATTTACCTATTATGAGAGATGGCAAAATGAAAGGTTACGTTTCCGTAATAAGTGGAAAAGCCTTTGAATTCTCTCCCGGTGGTAGAGAACCCGTTGACGTGCCTAGTGAAATGGTAGACGACGTTACCGCCCTTAAAAATGCTCTTACCGAGGCGGCTGCGGAAACTTCGGAAGCCCTTCTTGATAAATTCTTTAGCGAAGGCACTTTGACTAACGACGAAATAGTAGCAGGTGTTAGAGCGGGACTCAGAGCAGGTGAAACTATACCTATTATGGGTGGTTCGGCTCTTCAAAATATGGGTGTACTCAACGTTATGTACGAAATAGTAGACCTCCTGCCTTCACCCTTAGAGCGTAGACCGGTTATGGCTACGGACGACAAAGGAGAAATTTTGTCAATCGTTAGCGACGAGTCTAAACCTTTCTCAGCCCAAGTATTCAAAACCGTTGCAGACCCGTTCGTTGGTAAACTCAATATGATAAGAGTATTTACCGGCACAATCAAGAGTGGTATGACCGTTTTGAATTCTGTTACCGGTGAAAAAGAGAGAATTAACGGCCTCTACGTTATGAAAGGCAAAAAGCAAGAGCCCGTTGACGAACTTAAAGCAGGTGATATCGGTGCCGTTAATAAACTCGTTAATACGAATACCGGCGATACCCTTTGTGATGAAAAGTTTAATATCAAGTACTACGATATCGTATTCCCGAAACCCGTACTTACTATGAAAGTATCGGCATCAAAAACGGGAGAGGAAGATAAAGTATTCAAAGGTTTTGCAAGACTAGCAGAAGAAGACCTCACTTTCGTGGTTGAAAAAGATAAAGAAACTGGCGAGATGGTTATTCGCGGACAAGGCGAAACACATCTTGACGTTCTTTGTAAAAAACTCAAATCGAAATTTGGTTGTGAGGCAGTTCTTTCCGAACCCAAAGTTGCTTTCAAAGAAACCGTCAAAGGCAGAGCAGAAGCGGAAGGGAAACACAAAAAGCAAACTGGTGGCGCTGGTCAATTCGGTGTAGTTAATATTAGATTTGAATCAGGAGCGTCGGACGGAATATTCGAATTCGTTGACGAAACCGTAGGTGGCTCCGTTCCTAAACAGTTTATTCCCGCCGTTGAAAAAGGACTCCGTGAGGCTATTCAAAAAGGCGTACTTGCAGGTTATCCCGTTATTAACCTCAAATGCACTTTATTTGATGGAAAATATCACCCCGTAGACAGCAAAGAAATAGCCTTCATAAGCGCCGCAAAACTTGCGTTTGACGAAGGTGTGCGCAACGCTAAACCCGTGATTTTAGAGCCTATCTATACTTACAAAATAACCGTACCCGACGCGTACACTGGAGATATTTTAGGTGATATGAACAAACGTCGCGGAAGAATACTCGGTATGGAAACGATAGACGGACTTCAAGAAATTACTGCGGAAACTCCATTTAGTGAAATGCAAAAGTATGCAACTGATTTACGTTCTATAACGCAAGGAAGAGGCAAGTTTACGATGGAGTTTACTCGCTACGAAGAAGTACCTCCTCAGACCGCGGAAAAAATTATTGCAGATTCCAAAAAATCTATAGACTGATAAAAAAAGTAATACGACAAAAGCACGCAAAATTGCGTGCTTTTTGTTTGATATGTGACAAATAATTGACAAGTGTCTCATTTGTGTAGTAAAATGGTTGAAATTTGTGAGTTCAAAACTATTATAATTCACGATTAATCGCAAAAGAAGAGGTAAATTATGGAGCAGAAGAAAATTAACAAAAAAGAGATGTTAAGAGCCTTAAAATTCTTGATTATTTCCATTTCAGCGGGTATAATACAAATAGCATCTTACGCTTTACTATTTGAGGTAATTCATTTAGAACACTGGATTGCATACGGAATATCTCTTGTACTCAGCGTATTATGGAATTTCACTATCAATAGACGTTATACCTTTAAGTCTGCAAACAACGTACCTAAAGCAATGATAAAAGTTGCTTGTTTCTATCTTGTTTTCACACCGCTTTCATTATGGTGGAACAAAGTTCTTCCTTCTTACGGTTGGAATAACTACGTGCTTGAAATAGGTACTATGGTAATAAATTTCATTACTGAATTTTTCTATCAAAGATTTTTCGTATTCAAAGATTCTCTTGATACCAACGATATAGCAGAAAAAGATAAAACGGAAATTAGTTCGGAGGAATAATGAAATACAAAGTTCTTGCGCTTGATTTTGACGGAACACTTTTGAGAAGTGACGGAACTGTATCAGAGAGGGCGCTTAAGGCTATCAAAAAGTTTAAATCTTTAGGTGGCAAAGCCTTTCTTTGTACGGGAAGGATGTTTCCCGCGATTGCGCCCATTGCTGAAAAAGTCGGTTTAACTGGAGATATATATTGCTATCAAGGCGCGGCGCTTTACGACGTAAATTCAGGAGCAAGAAAAGCGCACGTACCCGTACCAAATAAATATTTGCAAGAAGTGTTTTCATATTTTGAAGAAAAGGGTGTATACACTCAAACTTATTTAGACGACGTAATTTTTTGCGAAAAATTCACGGAAAAAAGTGATTATTATTTTGCAAATTTCGGCGGACACGCAAGATTTGCAACTGGTATTCCTCTTAGCGAATATTTTGCAAAACACCCCGAAGCAAGACCTACAAAAATTCTCGCAATAGAAGAACCTCAAAAAATCAACGAGATGATGGTCGAATTAAGGGAAAAATTCGACGGCTCTGTTCGCGTTATGTGCAGTGAATCTAACTTTTTGGAAATAGTTGCTTGGCGCGCTGGTAAAGGAAACGCACTACAATCTTACTGCAAGGCAAACGGATTTGAATTAGAGGAAACGGTTGCTTTCGGTGATTCTGTGAACGACGTTGATATGATAAAGGTTGCAGGCGTAGGCGTAGCGGTTGCAAACGCGAGAGGAGAACTCAAAGAAGTTGCCGATTACGTTACCAAATCTAACGACGAAGACGGAGTAGCTGAAGTTATCGAAAAAATAATTGCCGACGAATTTGAAATTTAATAATCTAAGTCACGGTTCGTTCCGTGACTTATTTTTTGTATTTTTTCAAAATTAAGAGTCAAAATCCTTGCTTAATTTAACGAGTTGTGTTAATATACTACTTGCCGAGCCGAAGTGGTGGAACTGGCAGACGCGCTGGACTCAAAATCCAGTGATGGCGACATCGTGCGGGTTCGATTCCCGCCTTCGGCACCAAATGTTTTTTAGAAAGACACTTTTAAGGTGTCTTTTCTATTTATTTTTAGCAAAAGAGGACTTATGACGACGGTAAACGACGCAAACAAATTTTTAGGCGAAGAAAAAATATCTAAACTAATGCTCAAATATTCCGTGCCTTGTATAATGAGTATGCTTATTTCCGCTTTGTATAATATGGTTGACCAAATTTTTATAGGTCAGGGGATAGGTATGCTCGGAAACGGCGCAACGAGCGTAGTTTATCCTATTACTGTTATAGCGCTTGCAATAACCCTTTTAATAGGCAACGGTAACGCGACGTTTTTTAGTATAAGTCAAGGCAAAAAAGATTTTGATAGCGCAAAAAGGTCGGTTGGTAACGCTCTCGTTTTGATTTTTGGAGCAGGAATTATTCTTTGCGCTCTATTTATAATATTCAAAGATTCTATTCTTTGGACTTTTGGAGCAACGGAGCAAAATCTTTCGTATGCAAGCGAGTATTACGATTTCATACTTATTGGCATACCCTTTTTTATGATTGACAATATGCTTAATTCCATAATAAGAGCAGACGGCAGTCCGAGATATGCAATGTTTGCAACACTCACTGGTTGCATATTGAATATTATTCTTGACCCGATAGCAATTTTCGTGCTTGGTTGGGGTATGAAAGGCGCTGCAATTGCAACTGTAATAGGTCAATTCGTAGCAGCGGTTATCGCTTTTTGTTATTTGTTTAGAACTAAAAGTTTTAAATTAAGTAAAAAATGTTTCAAGTTAAACAAAAGAATCGTTACAAACGTTTTATCTATGGGATTAAGTAGTTTGTTTACCCAACTTTCCGTAGTTTTACTTATGGCGGTAATGAATAATACTTTGCGCGCTTACGGTATAAAAAGTGAATACGGCGCGGATATACCTATTGCTGTTATCGGGGTAGTTATGAAAATATTTATGCTCGTTACCTCTATGGCGGTAGGATTTGCAGTCGGACTTCAACCGATAGTTGGTTATAATAAGGGCGCGGGTAACAAAGAGCGAGTCAAAGAAGTATTCAAAAAGATGCTATTAGTTGAAGGTTGTATAGGTCTGGTTGCTTTATTCGTATTCCAAGTTTTTCCCGTTCAAATAGTAAGTTTGTTTGGTAATGGAAACGATTTATATAATCATTTCGCTACTCTTGCTATGCGCATACATTTAGGAGGCGTTACCTTGTTTTGCTTGCAAAGAGGGTGCGCGATATTTATGCAGTCACTTGGAAAACCTATGCTATCTGCATTTACGACTTTTTTGAGGGAACTTTTACTAAATATCCCGTTAATTACGATATTTGCTAGCGTATTTGGAGTAAAAGGCGTACTTTTTGCATCTCCCACGGCAGACGTAGTTGCATTTACCATTACGATATTGATAACTCTAAAAGTCGTGAAAAATTTTATAGGAAAAAGTTCGGATAAAAATCAAAATTTATAAATAGTGATAATGATTAAAGCCCTTCAAATGAAGGGCTTTTTTAAATTCAAAGTTCTAATTAAAAATAAAAATTATTTCTATAACGAAGTGGGCTTACGCCGACTTCTTTTTTGAATACGCGAGAAAAATAGTTATAGTCGTTGAATCCGACGGTATTTGCAATTTCCGGCAAAGATAAAACGCCTTCAAGTAGCAAAG
>JAZQYG010000153.1:0-12093 GCA_045633305.1 Clostridia bacterium
TCTTGTTTAGAGCCTATTACGTGCACTTTTCCGCACTTGTCGCAAATCCATACGGGAAGAGGAGTTCCCCAGTATCTTTCACGAGACAAGCCCCAGTCGATAACGTTCTCTAAGAAGTTACCCATTCTACCCGTTCCGATAGACGCAGGCATCCAGTTAACGGTTGCGTTATTTTTCAAAAGTCTATCGCGAATTTCCGTAGTTTTTACGAACCAAGTACTACGAGCGTAATAAAGAAGAGGAGTATCGCAACGCCAACAGAAAGGATAACTGTGCTCGTACATAAGTTCTTTGAAAAGTTGTCCTCTCTCTTTGAGGTCGTTAATTATCCATTTATCCGCGTCTTTTGCAAAAAGTCCTTCAATCTCGCCCGTGCCTTGTACGAACTTGCCGTTTTCACTAACGAGTTGAACGAAAGGAAGGTTATTATCTCTACCTACTCTTGCGTCGTCTTCACCAAAAGCGGGAGCAATATGAACGATACCGCTACCGTCGGTCAAAGTTACGTAGTCGTCTGCAACTACGAAATAACCTTGCTGTCTGCTCTTTTCGTCCGCCCAGTTATAGAGAGGAATATATTTTTCACCAACGTACTCTTTGCCTTTTTTAGTTTCGAGAACTTCGTAGTTTTCAAACAAAGAAGGCGCAAGAGCCTCTGCGAGAATATAAATTCCATCTTCTGCTTTTATCTTAACGTAATTTTCGTTAGGATTCATACAAAGAGCAACGTTAGACGGAAGAGTCCAGGGAGTCGTCGTCCAAGCGAGGAAATATTCTCCCTCTGCGTTTACTCTCTTGAACTTAACGAAAACCGATTTTTCAGTTACGTTTTTGTATCCTTGCGCAACTTCGTGCGAAGATAGCGCCGTTCCACAACGAGGGCAATACGGTACGACTTTGTGACCTTTGTATAAAAGTCCTTGTTTGTCAAGTTCTTTTATCGACCACCATACCGATTCGATATAATTGTCGTCGTAGGTGATATAAGGATTCTCCATATCAGCCCAGTAGCCGACACGGTCACTCATAACCTCCCACTCGCCTTTGTATTTCCAAACGCTTTCTTTACATTTTTTGATAAAAGGCTCTATTCCGTACTTTTCGATATCTTGTTTGCCGTCCATACCGAGAAGTTTTTCAACTTCAAGTTCAACGGGAAGTCCGTGAGTGTCCCAACCTGCTTTACGTAAAACGTGATATCCCTTCATCGTCTTGTAACGAGGGATAATATCTTTCATAGCCCTAGTCAAAATGTGACCTATGTGGGGTTTTCCGTTAGCGGTAGGAGGACCGTCGAAGAAAGTGAAAGTTTTGTCGCTTTCTTTTTCTACGGTCTTTTCAAAAATTTTGTTTTCCTTCCAAAATTTGATAACTTCTTTTTCTCTCTCGGGAAAATTAAGCGTAGTTGATACCTTGTCGTACATATATATTTCTCCTTAATTAATTCAATTTAAAGCGAAACGCCTATTTCTTTCAAAAAGCGAATAGCCTCGTCAACCCATCTTGCAACGTAGTCGACCTCGGTGTTAACCATTTTGTTCGCGGTAGAAAGTCCGTGTTGACCGTGACGATAAACGTGATACTCGAAGGGTATTTTATACTCGGCAAGTTTCATACCCATCAAAAGCGAATTTTGAATAGGAACGGCTCCGTCGTCCGCGGTGTGGAACATAAATATCGGAGGAGTTTTTTCGGAAACGAAATTGTCCACGCTATGTTCTTCGTGTATTTTAGTATCTTCCACTCCCGTGAGATTAACGAAAGAACCACGGTGAGCAAACTCTCCACCCGAAATTACGGGATAACACAAAAGTCCTGCGTTAGGAATAGCCTCTCTTCCTAAAAAGTCGGTAACGATTTTTTCTCCGCCACGGGTACAAACCGTACCTGCAAGATGACCGCCTGCCGAAAAACCGATAACGGCAACTTTATTCTCGTCGACTCCCAAAGTCTCCGCGTTCTGTCTAACGTAGTCTATAAGCGTTGCACCTTCTAGCAGAGCGCTTGGGAACACGTCGCCTTTATCCAAAACGGTATAATAGAGAACGAAAACGTTGTATCCCTCTGCGTAAAACTTCATACCTACGGGTTCTGCCTCTCTTTCCGAGGTATAACGATATCCGCCACCGGGGAAAACTATCATAGCAGGATATTTGCGGTTTTCACCAAGTTCTCGGGTTTGCTCGTGGATATACTCTTTTACGATAGGATAATCGGAAAGTTTTTGATTGTACTCGTTGAGTTTAAATTCTTTGTATAACATTTCAGTTCTCCTTTATAAGTTCCTTTATCACTTCACCCGCAATAATAAGTCCCGCCACCGAGGGAACGTAAGATATACTTGCAGGCGTTCTTTCCTTAATTATAGGCTCTTCTTCGGAATAAACGACTTTGAGCGAATTAATTCCTCTTTGTTTGAGTTCTCTTCTTATAACTCTTGCAAGAGGACAAGTTTTAGTTTTGTAAATATCGGCAACTTTAAACGCAGTCGCGTCCATTTTGTTACCCGTACCCATACAACTGATAATCGGAACGTTCAAATTATTGCAAACCGTTATAAGTTCAATTTTTGCGCTAACGGTATCAATAGCGTCCACGACGTAATCAAATTCGGATAAATCTACGCTCGAAGAATTTTCGGGCAGATAAAAGATTTTTTTATCAACTATTTTTACGTCAGGGTTTATCGATAACGCTCTTTCCTTTGCAAGAGTAACCTTATCCCGTCCAACGGACTGGGTAGTTGCAAGAAGTTGACGATTAATATTGCTCTCGTCTATCTCGTCCCCGTCGAAAACGTGAATCTCGCCCACGCCCGCGCGAACTAGCGCCTCAAAGCAATACGAGCCTACTCCGCCAAGACCAAAAAGCGCAACTTTGCTTTTTGCAAGTTTATCTATACCCTTTTTTTGTATAAGAACTTCCGTTCTTGATTGCCATTTGGACATAATACACCTATTATCAAATTATTTTAACATATTGCTTTTAAAAAATCAATGAATAATCAACGAATAAATTGACCTATGCGAACATTTATGATAAAATTTATATAATAAATCTTTAATTGAGGAGCAACTAATGAGTCTCGCAGATAAAATATTTATTCAAAACTGTAAAGAAATTCTATCCAGCGGATTTACCGACGCCGATATGGACGTAAGACCACACTGGGCGGACGGTACACCGGCGCACACTATCAAGAAGTTTGGTATTGTAAATCGCTACGACCTACAAGAAGAATTTCCTATACTAACTATTCGTCAGACTTTCTTTAAATCCAGCATAGACGAAATGCTTTGGATTTGGCAAAAGAAATCTAATAACGTCAACGACCTCAATTCTCATATTTGGGACTCTTGGGCGGACGAATCGGGTTCTATCGGCAAAGCCTACGGATACCAACTCGGCGTTAAACACAAATATAAAGAAGGTATGTTCGACCAAGTAGACAGAGTTCTTTTCGACCTCAAAAACAATCCTCAAAGTAGACGTATTATGACTAATATTTATACCCACGCGGATTTGTCGGAAATGAATCTTTATCCTTGCGCGTACTCACTTACCCTTAACGTATCGGGCAACGTCTTGAACGCAATCTTAAATCAACGCTCCCAAGATATGCTAACTGCTAACAACTGGAACGTAGTTCAATATGCAACGCTCGTTAAAATGTTCGCTCAAGTTTCGGGGCTCAAAGCAGGAACGCTTATGCACGTAATTGCAGACGCGCACATCTACGACAGACATATTCCTATTTTGGAAAAAATTATGGAAAATCCTCAGTACGACGCTCCCGAATTTATTATGAATCCCGACGTAAAAGATTTTTACGACTTTAAGGTAGAAGACTTTACCCTTAAAGATTATAAGTTTAACAAACTTGACACCAAAATCGAGGTAGCAATATGAGAGAAATAGTAGTTGTAGACCAAAAATGGGGAATCGGCAAAAATAACGACCTTCTTTTTTCTCTTCCCGAAGATATGGCGTTTTTCAGAAGCGAAACGACGGGCAAAGTAGTAGTAATGGGTAGCAACACCCTCAAATCTCTTCCCGGAGGCAACCCTCTTAAAAATCGAACTAATATAGTTCTTTTCCCCGGCGGAGAAAAAAGAGAGGACTGCATAATCGTGGATAGTTTGGACGAACTTTTCGTTGAACTTGCAAAATATAATTCAGACGATATCTATATTATGGGTGGCGCAATGTTTTATCGCACTATGCTCCCCCACTGCGACACCGCTTTCGTAACCAAAGTAGACGCAGACGGCGAGGCTCAAGTATTTTTTGAAAACCTTGACACTCACCCCGACTGGGTACTCGAAAAAGAAGGCGAACCGATTTTGTCCAAATCAGGTCACACTATAAGATTTTGTACTTATAAGAAAAAATAGGAGAAAGATATGACTAAAATAGTTATTGAACTTAACGACGGAAGAGTAATGAGAGCAACTTTAGATGAAAGCGTTGCCCCTATCTCTTGCGAAAACTTTTTAAAATACGTAGACGAAGGATTTTTTGACGGACTTATTTTTCATAGAGTAATTCCCGGTTTTATGATTCAAGGCGGAGGATTCACCGCAGAGGGCGAAGGTCTCACTCCCAAAAGAGCAACTCATAACTCAATAAAAGGTGAATTTATGATGAACGGAGTTCCCAACACCCTAAAACACGTACCCGGAACTCTTTCTATGGCGCGCACTATGGTAAACGACTCGGCAACTAGCCAGTTCTTTATATGCGTAGCAGATTGCGTATACCTTGACGGACAATATGCAGGATTCGGCTCTCTCGACGACGAAGAAAGTTTGAAAGTAGCAATAGATATCAGTTCTACGCCCACCCACTACTGGCAAGGTTACGGCGATATCCCCAACGAACCCGTAATAATCAAAACCATAAAAAGAGCGTAATTAAACCAAAATAAAAAGAGCAAATGCAATCGCATTTGCTCTTTTTTATTTATTCAGAAAATCAATAAGATTCCTCTTCTTTTCCGTCGGCAAAGACTCAATTAAATCAACTATTTCATTATTTATTTCGTAGTCGTTTATATCTTTACTAAAGAAACGCTCCAAAGGAAACTTACAAATATCAAGAATTTGCAAAAGTTTTTCCACCGTGAGCACTATTCTCCCACTTTCTACTTGCGCAACGTATTGCGGACTCATCCCCATACGCGCGCTTACTTCTCTTGCGGAAAGTCCTGCACTATTTCTAACGTATCCTAAACGCAATAATATTTCTTTAATTTCCATAATACATCCTCTATTTCCTAGTATAGGATATTAATAAGAAATTACTCGACACTCACACACATAAAAATTTTAAAAATAGTTAAAATGAATACTCTCACACATAAATCCGTGCTATAATAATACTGACAGTATTCAAAAGCAAACAAAAGGGGCGTTTTAATTATGGAAAAACATAAAACTTGTTCGATTATCGGACATAGGGAAATCAATTTCACGCAAGAATTAATCAATAAACTAAAATCAATTATTTATGATTTGATATTTAATAAAAACGTCTCTTGCTTTTTGTTTGGCAGTAAAAGTGAATTTAATTTTATTTGTTATTCAATCATAAACGACTTAAAACTTAATTCAGTTAAATTACAAAAAGTTGTCTACACTTGCAAGCACGAACAAGCATTACTGGAAATTAATCGAACAAAATTTGAAAAAATAAGTAAGGATATTTTAAACGATAAATACGAATTAATGTATTTCGACAAAGAAGTTAAACATAAAACTAGAGAGAACGCAGGGAAATCAAGTTACGTCCAAAGAAATCAAGCAATGATTAACGATAGCGACTATTGTTTGTTTTTCTTTAATCCTGAATATCTTCCACCAAAAAGAAAATTTTCAAGCAAATCGGCTTCTTCTTACCAACCTAAAAGTGGTACGGCTATCGCATATTCGTATGCTAAACAAAAAAACAAAACTATTATTAACGTTTTTTAAACAAAAAGAGCAAATGCAATCGCATTTGCTCTTTTTTTGTTGCTTTTCGTTTTTTATACTCTCTTTGAAAGAACTTCTTGTTCGTATTTTTCAATCTCTTTGTACCAGTCGGTGCAAGGACAAACGTCGTTACGAGCGCAGAATTCTGCCCATACGTCACCAAGAGGCATAAGTTTGTACTCTTCTTGAAGAGCAAGGAGTTTTGAATAATTTCCGCTATCTTGAAGTGCTTTGAGGTCTGCGTTCGGAGTCAAGAGAGCGTTCAATACTGCTTTTTGTACGTTACGCATACCGATAACGAGCGCGCCTACACGGTTGATTGACGCGTCGAAATAGTCGGTGGAGAGGAATACTCTATCAAGTCCGTCGCAACGAACTACCTCTTTCATCATCTCTCTCGTTTCGTCGTCAAAAGATACTACGTGGTCGGAGTCCCAACGAATAGGACGAGTAATGTGAAGAGCAATCTTGTCACTGAAACAAAGGAGGGCGGGGATTTTATCCGATACCACTTCGGTGGGATGATAGTGTCCGTTATCCATCAAAGGAGTGATTCCTCTTGAAATTGCATAGCAAAGTGAAAATTCGCCGGAACCTACGGTGTAAGCCTCTACGCCGATACCGAATACTTTGGATTCAACGGTTACGTAAACTTTGCTTCTATCGTATCCGCAAGCAAGTACTTGGTCGATAGAATCTCTATATCTTTCGCGAGGTCCCATACGGTCTGCGGGAATATCTTTCGTGCCGTCACCAGTCCAAATATTCATAACGCAAGGATAACCCGTTTCTTTTGCAAAATATTCCGATATACGAATACAAGCGATACAGTGACGAATCCAGTACTGTCTAACCTCTTCGTCGGGGCTTGACAAAGTCATACCGCTAGACGCCATGGGGTGAGAAAAGATAGTGGGGTTGAAGTCAAGACCACATTTGTGCTTTTTAGCAAGTTCTACCCATTTTGCAAAATGTCTGGGCTCGATTTTGTCACGCTCTATAACTTCGCCTTCTTCCGCTATAGCGTAGTTTGCGTGAACGTTGATTTTATGAGTACCGGGAATCAAAGACAAAGCCTTGTCAATATCCGCGAAAACCTCTTCGGGATTGCGAGCGATTCCAGGATAGTTTCCAGTAGTTTGGATACCGCCGGTCAAAGCGCCCATACCTTCAAATCCGTGTACGTCGTCTGCTTGCCAACAATGCATTGAAATGCGAACGTTTTGGAGTTTTTTGAGAGCGTCTTCGGTGTCGATACCTATTTTAGCATACATTTCTTTTGCTGAAAGATAACGTTCTTTCTGGTTCATAATGACCTCCTTTATACAATTA
Organism: Clostridia bacterium; assembly: GCA_045633305.1. Lineage (GTDB taxonomy): Bacteria > Bacillota > Clostridia > Christensenellales > RUG350 > RGIG2224. The sequence goes on from JAZQYG010000153.1 coordinate 7,305, forward strand.
GCCAAAGTATAAAATAATTGTCCTTCTTTGAACTAATTCTTTCTTTTTATCTTTTTAATTATATCATAACGCGTGAATTCGTGTCAATGAAAGAATAATCTTATTTTATCCTCTTTTATTGAAAAAGTGATGCTTTCGCATCACTTTGATTTGGTTTATTTATTTTTGTATTCCTTTTTAACGAATAGATTCGGTAAATCCGCGTTAAGTAAAAATTTTGCGAATTTTCCTTTGCATTTTTTGAGAATTGCAAAAATGATTTTGGTGATAATTCCAGCGATTATTGCGCTCACGATACCAACTACGATTCCCGCGATAACGTCGCTTGCGTAGTGAGCAAAAAGATACACTCTCGAAAACGCCATAACTAATACGAACAAAAAGCATATCCAACTCCATCTCTTCTTGCAGAAAATAAACGCAGAGGTCATTGCGCCAGCAATTGCCGTAACGTGACCAGAGGGGAAGGAAAATCCTTCTTCCGCAGGTACTCCGAACAATACGCAAAGTTCCTCATACTCGGCAAAAGGTCTGGGGCGAGCAACCATATCTTTGAGTACGATATTAGTTATAATTGCGCCAAGGGCAACCGCACCGAACATACATACGCCAAGTTTTCTCTTGCCTGCGAATAAAAAGCAAAATATTGCTATCATGAAAAAGAGTATACCCTTTTCACCTAAAACGGTAATTATTCGCATTATAGGGTCTAAAATATTTCCCGCGCTTTTGTGAAGTCCTGCAACGAAATCAAAGGCTTGCGCGTCAATCGTTCCAAACGTTTTTTGAATAAATTCAAGCATTGTTATTCTCCTTTATAGAATAATTATACCTTTTCCGAGCGCAATTGTCAACTCAAAGTTCCATAGCGTAAAGTCTTTGCGCTCTCGGCTCTTTGCTCACGGTGTCCACCTCTTCGACAAACTCGAATCCGTATCTTTCGTATAATCCAACGTGGGTGGTAAAAAGCCAAAGTTTGTTGATTCCTAAATCCCTTGCAATGCTAACTGCCGATTCTAGCAAGAACTTGGAGTAACCTTTTCCCCTCTCCTCTTCTTTTACGTAAACGTTTGCAAGCCAAGGATAAAGATTTGGTCTTACGTGCAAATCAAAGAGAGTGAATTGAAATACGCCAACGAGTCTATCCTCGTCGTAGACAGCCCACGTTTGAGGATAGCCTTCTTTATTTAAACTTCTATCCATTATGGCGTCCGTCTCCAAAAAGTTAAGATTCTCCTCTTTTTGCCACCAAAGACGAAACCACTCTCTTATTTGATAAAAATCTTTATTTTTAGTTGTTAATTGCTCTACTCTCATTATGAAAAACGCCCGCTTTTGCGGGCGCTTAAATTAAAGTACTCTAACTTTCAAAAATCCTTCGGTAGTTGACAAAGAATTCAAAATGTCCGCGCTTACCTCGTCGTCGCTATCGATAACGGTATATCCGATATCTCCACGAGAACCGCTTGCAAGATTGTTTACGTTGATTCCAGCATCAGATAGGTGCTTGGTTGCAACGTTAATCATACCGGGGATATTCTTGTGTACGATAGTAATTCTATGTTTGAAAGTTGCGGGAAGTTCAACGGTGGGGAAGTTTACGCTATTTTTAACTGCGCCACACTCGATATAATCAACGAGTGAGTTTGCAGCCATAACCGCGCAGTTATCTTCTGCCTCGGGCGTAGACGCGCCAAGGTGAGGAATAGTGATAACTCCTTCTACGCCAAGAAGGTCGGCTACGGGGAAATCGGTAACGTATTTAGATACCTTTCCGCTCTTTAAAGCCTCTTTGATATCGTCGTTATTTACGAGTTCTCCTCTTGCGCAGTTGATTATACATACGCCGTCTTTCATGGTCGCAATACTCTCTTTGTTAATCATATATTTGGTATCGGGAGTCAAAGGCATATGGAGAGTAATGTAATCGGATTCAGCAAATAAGCCCTCGAGCGTTTTTTCACTTCTTACCTTTCTTGAAAGTCTCCAAGCAGCCTCAACGCTTATATAAGGGTCGTATCCAAATACGTCCATACCGAGTTCAACCGCTGCGTTTGCAACTTTTGAACCGATAGCGCCAAGACCTAATACGCCGAGCGTTTTGCCCATAATTTCTCTTCCTACGAATTGAGATTTGCCCTTTTCAACGAGTTTTGCAACGTCTTCTTCTTTTGGAAGATTTTGAGCCCAAGTGATACCTTCGTAAATTTTACGTGAACCGAGGAGCATTGCGCAAAGAACTAATTCTTTAACTGCATTAGCATTAGCGCCGGGGGTGTTGAATACTACGATACCCTTTTCGCTCATTTTGGGAATAGGTATATTGTTTACGCCAGCGCCTGCTCTTGCAACCGCAAGAAGATTAGAGCCGGTTTCGTATTCGTGCATATTGAAAGAACGAAGAATAATTCCGTCGGGGTTATCCAAAGAATCAGAATATTCGTATCTTCCGTTAAAAGTCTTTTCAACGAGATTACTAATAGAGTTTAATCTTAAAATCTTTTTCATTTTTATTTCCTTATTTGTGTGCAAGTTCAAATTTCTTCATAAATTCGATAAGCGCTTTAACTCCGTCTACGGGCATAGCGTTATAAATAGACGCTCTCATACCGCCAACGAGTCTGTGTCCTTTAAGTGATACGAGACCGCTTGCCGTTGCCTCTTTTACGAACTCTGCGTCAAGTTCTGCGCTAGGAGTTACGAAAGGTACGTTCATTATTGAACGGCTGTTCTTTTCAACGCTGTTTTTAAAGAAGGAAGAAGAATCGATAAAATCGTACAAAAGTCCTGCTTTGTATTCGTTTTGCGCTTGAATTGCTTTGATTCCGCCAAAACCTTTGAGCCACTCGAGAACGAGCATTGCCATATAAATAGAGAAACAAGGAGGAGTATTGTACATACTGTCGTTAAGAGCCTGAGTGCTGTATTTGAGCATAGTCGGGCAATCTTCTCTTGCGCTTTGGGCAAGGTCCTTTCTAACGATTACGATAGTAAGACCAGCGGGAGCAATATTCTTTTGAGCGCCGGCGTAAATAAGACCAAACTTATTAACGTCGATTTCTCTTGAAAGTATATCCGAACTCATATCGCATACCAAGGGAGTGGGAACTTCGGGGAATTCAAGATAACGAGTACCGAAAATGGTATTGTTAGAAGTGATGTGAACGTAGTCTGCATCAGGTCTGAAATCCTCGAATTTTACTTGAGGTATGTAGGTGAAATTAGCCTCTTTGCTAGATGCAATAATTTTTGCGTCGCCATATTTGGTTGCCTCTTTTTGCGCTTTGCCAGAGAAGTTACCAGTAACTACGTAGTCTGCTTTACCGCTTTTCATAAGGTTAAGGGGAACTGCGTCGAATTGTTGAGACGCGCCACCTTGGACAAAAAGAACGTAATATTCGTCCGAAATTCCAAGAACTTCTCTAAAGAGCGCTTCACAGTTTTTTGCAATAGCGTCGAACACTTTGCCTCTGTGACTCATCTCGGTAACGCTCATACCAGAGCCGTTGTAATCGAGAAATTCTGCTTGTGCCTTTTTGAGTACTTCCTCGGGGAGCATTGATGGTCCCGCTGAAAAATTGAAAACTCTCATTATATTTACTCCTTTTATATAAGGTTATTTGCTTGGAGAATAGTATACACCAAATCAAAAAATTCTGCAACTTTTTTGATACCGTTATTTCACAATATATGCCCAAGTTTACATAGTATACATAAGTAAATCAAAGGAGAACTTTTATGAGTTGGTTTAATTGTTTTTGTAATAATAACGACGACGGTGCTTTTAACCGTCGCAACGGCAATTGTTGTAATAATCGTTGGAATAACAACCCCTTCGTGTGTTGTAGAAACTACAGAGGTATAACGGGTCCAACCGGTCCAATGGGGCCAACAGGCCCCTCGACTGGAATAACGGGTCCAACTGGTCCAACCGGTCCAACGGGAGCAATCGGGCCACAAGGTCCGATAGGTCCACAAGGTCCGATAGGCGCTACCGGCGCGACTGGACCACAAGGATTGCAAGGCTTACAAGGCGTTCAAGGAATTCAAGGTGCGCAAGGCCCTATCGGTCCTATCGGCGCAACGGGTCCGACCGGAGCAACGGGTCCGACCGGAGCAACGGGAGAACAAGGCATACAAGGAATCCAAGGCGCACAAGGCCCTATCGGTCCTACGGGCGCTACTGGTGCAACTGGTGAGCAAGGTATACAAGGCCCTATCGGTCCTACTGGCGCTACTGGTTTAGACGGAGCAATAGGCGCTACTGGTCCAACGGGTGCAACTGGTCCAACGGGTGCAACTGGACCTACTGGAGCGACTGGCGCAGTTATTAGCGAAAGCGCCCTCGTTGCAAATACGGCCTCCCAAACCGTAGCCCAAGACGGTTTAGTTGACCTCGGCGCAGTCGTTGATTCCACGGGAACTTCAATCGCGTTTACCGCGCCCAACACGATAACCTTGGTTGACCCCGGCGTTTATCTTATCCAAGCAAACGTCCTCGTTGAAAACACCTCGACCACAGGAGATGCAGGTATATCTCTTGCCGTCAACGGTACGCCTATTGCCACGGCATCAAAATATCTTAGCGTTTCCACAACCCCCACGGACGTTAGCGTACAACACCTTATAACTGCAAGTGGTGGAGAAAGTATTACTCTCGTCAATGAATCCACTAGCACCAACACCTACACCGACCTTTCTTTATCGGTTATCAAAATCGGATAAACTTAACAAAAAAGAGCGACGAGAGTCGCTCTTTTTCTAAACTATTTTTTTCAATTCAATTTTT
>JAZQYG010000154.1:0-26034 GCA_045633305.1 Clostridia bacterium
AGAACAAGGTATTATACGCGCAAGCATAGGCGCAAATAACATTCCAAAAGACGTCGATAAACTACTCGTAGCAATAGAAAAAATAGCAAAAAAAGTTAGGTGAAAGAATATAGGTGGGTAATTTAAAATATACCCACCTATTAATTATTCGTTTTTGCCGTATTTATTGAAGATATTAAAATTCTTTTAATCTCCAAACAATCCATTATAAGCGAATCACACATTTCTTCAGTTAAATAATCCGTCGATTTCAACAATTTTAACCAGTACTAAGTTTCCGCTGTTTCTTTAAGAGCAATATGCATTTTTGAAATAAAATCTGCTTTACTTTGTCCGTAGTTTGCTTCATTTATATTTGCTCCGATACTTGTACCACTTCTTACAATTTGCTTTGAAATAATATTTTCTTTCTTTTCTTTGATTAAATATTGATGTAGTTTTATGATTCGCGTTGCAAAATTTATAGATTTTTCAATTAATAAATTCTCTTTCATACTTCTCCAGAAATAAAAAATTTTTTCAATAATTTTTCACTATTCATTAGCGAAGCGATTTCATTATTCATTTGAAAAGTCACGCTTTTATAAATGAATATTGAATAATTAATGATGAATAATGAATAATACAAAAAGAAAAGTCACTCGCGTGACTTTTCTTTTGGAGCTACTGGCCGGATTCGAACCGGCGACCTGTTCATTACGAGTGAACTGCTCTACCTGCTGAGCCACAGTAGCAAAAATGCCTTATAAGAATAATATAAGGCTAAATTTTTGTCAAGTAAATTGCGGTGAATTTTGATTTTTTTAACAACTTTGGAAAATTTCTTTGATTTCTTCGTATCCAAGCGTTATAGTGCTTTGTATAGTTTTCGTTTTGTTGAACGTACAATGATTAGATAGTTCGCTTGCTTTTTCTTTTGAAATATTCAATTCTGCTAAAGTCGAGGGCATACCGATAGATTTGAAGTAATCCGCCATAGCCTCTATTCCAAGTTTTGCAGTTTGCTCTGGGGTGTCGCCTTCTACCCTCCAAACTTCTTTTGCAAAACGCTCAAATCGCTTAACGTCCGCCTTGTAAACGTATCGAGCCCACGCTGGGAAAAGCACGGCAAGACCTGCCCCGTGCGCTACTTCGTCGTAAATACCGCTCAAAGCGTGTTCTAATTGATGAACGGCAAGAAATCCTCTTCTACCACAAGAAGTTAGTCCGTTATGCGATAGGCTCGACGCCCACATAAGTTCGGCGCGCGCCTCGTAATCACAAGGGTTAACTATTGCTTGTTTGCCCGCTTTTATTACCGCTCTTAATATGCTTTCCGAGATGCTATCCGTTAAATTCGTTTCGGGAATAGGGGTGAAATATCTTTCCATAGTATGAGACATAATATCTACTATTCCGCACGCCGTTTGGTACTTGGACACTGAATAAGTTAGTTCGGGATTCATTACGGCAAAAAGACATCTGTTGAGTTCGCTACCAAGTCCCTTTTTGATAGATTTTTCGGTGTTGGTTATAACGGCAGACGAACTCATTTCGCTACCTGCGGCAGATATCGTGAGCACGCAACCTACGGGAAGAGCCTTCTCCGGAGTTTTGACACCCATAGCAAAATCCCACACGTCGTCCTCACAAACTGCGCCTATTGCGGTGAATTTGGACGAATCTATTACGCTACCTCCGCCAACGGCAAGTATCATTTCAACCTTTTCTTTTTTAGCAAGGGCAATTGCCTCGTTTACAAAAGAAAGTTTTGGATTAGGCTCGACTCCGCCCTTTTCAACGACGGTAACGCCCGCGTTTGTTAGCGAATCCATAATCGTGTCGTAAAGACCGCTTTTTTTGATAGAGGACTTGCCGTACTGGAGCATAATTTTCTTAAAACCGTACGACGATACTATTTCACCTATTTTGTTTTCTCCGCCTTTTCCAAAAAATACTTTGGTCGGTGTGTTATATATAAAGTCAAGCATACTCTCTCCTATAAAATATCTCTTACTTTTACTTGGGTAATTTTGGTAGGTACACCTTTTTCAGATGCAACGGCAAGAACGAAGTCGTCCTCTTTAAAAACGCCTATTCTGTCGCTTTCTATCTTCCAAAGTTTATCAGATAATCTAGAGGGAATTATTTTTTTGAGTTTGACGGAAATTCCTTTGCCTTTTTGTTTGAGCCAAGCCTCTTTGATTACCCATTGTTCGAGAGCAAGATAATTACCGTTTTCCTCATTTTTTATCTTTTCCAAAGTTTGCTCGTCCAAAAAACGCTTTTGAGCGTAGAGAGGAATTTCACGAATTTGCTCAACGTCCACTCCAACCTTATTTTCACTCACCGCGCAAGCAATCGTTCCCGCCGTATGAGAAAGGGAAAGTTCTATCCCGTCCGCGTAGGGCTTGCCTTTTGATGTGAAACGAACCTTGTCAAAATACTCGCCTTTGCCTTCTTTTTCCAAACAGTATTTCAAAAAAAGATATGCAAGAGCGGAGCGCTGTTTTGATTTACCGCTCTTTTTTGACAATCTTTCGCAAATCGCTTTGGGAAAGAGCATTTTGCCGATTTCAACGGCACTATCGGTCAAATTACGTTCTTTTAGAAAATACACTTTCATAATTTTTCATCGCCTGTGTTAAAAATTCTTTATATCCATTGAGAAGAGTTTGGTCTCCTATCAATTTGATTTTTGTACCAAAGGTGGTTATCCACGCGTAAAAGGTTGGGGCGCTATATACGTTTACCTTAAAATGAATTCGTCTTGGCGCTGCCATTTCTATACGGAGTTTGTCACCAAATTTGTCAATAAGTACGTCTACGATATCTTCGTCCGCCTCAAATTCCGCTACCCTTTTTTCCCCTCCGTACATATCGAACAGTTGAGTCTTGTAGACAGGCATCTTCTCTTTTTGTCTTTGCGCTTTTTCGCTAATTGACTCTTTTTCAATAGAGCACGACTCCATTTTGTCTACTCTGTAATGAACGAAAGCGTCGCGTTTGTCGTTATATTCAACCAAATAATAATTGTCGTTGGTGAATATCAAAGCAATAGGACTGACGGTGTAGCGCGCCATACGTCTACGATATATCTTACGAGCGTACATATCGTAATCAAAATAGATAAACGATACCTTTTTGCCGGATAGAATTGCACTATTTATCGTATCGATATTATAATAAATTCCCTCGTTTGCGTGCTTAACCGTATCAAACCAAACGATATTACTTTTCAATAATTCCGCTCTATTACTGCCTGCGAGATTTGCTATTTTTCCAACGAGTTCACCAGTCTTTTTGTGAGTAATAAACTTTGCCGATTGTACGCTATCTAATAATATTCTAAGTTCGGCAACGTCAAAACTTCTATCCTCTACGAAATATTTATTAGTTCTATCCCTCACGCACATAATTTCGTAGCCGTTTTCTTGCAAAAGTTTGATATCTTCGTAAAGAGTTTTTCTTTCAACCTTAATCCCGTGCTCTTCCAGTTTCCAGATAATCTGGTTTGTGCTCATAGGGTGTTGTTCGTCCGTGCTTGTCGTTAAAAGTTCAACGAGTTTTAAAAGTTTGAGTTTTTGATTGAATTGTCTTGCCATAACTACCTCCTTTTGTTGACTCTATTTTAACACACTATAAGCCGTTTTGTGTCCTATTTTTTGGACAGTAAAGATTAAATAAAAAGTCGAAAAAACTCATTATTTGATGAAATTTGCCGTTTCTCCAACAACAAATCCCACGACCGAGAGTTTTGTCACCAAAATTTCGCCGTCGAAAACTTCTACGTCGTAGTAATATAAATTTCTACCTAAATTTACAGGTTTTGCTATTGCTTTAAACGATTCTCCTTTTCCGGGTTTTACGTAGCTTACGGTTACGTTACTAGTTACGGCCATTTTTCCCGTGCTAGCAGAGGCTACGGCAAAACAAAAATCCCCGAGCGTATATAGCGCTCCACCTTGCATTACGCCGTTAGCGTTTAAAAGTTCTTTTCTTTTATCAAGGGTGCACTCGCAATAACCTTTTTCCGCTTTTACAATTTCTATTCCGAGAAGAGAAGTCGCGAAATAATCTTTTTTGAAAAATTCTTTCAGTTTTTCAGTCATTTAGTTTTTCTCCCGAAATCAAGCAAATATCTTGCCTTTATATTTTGTTTATGTTATAATTAGCAATGATGCTATAATATCTTATAGAGTATAATTTTGTCTTTACAATTATATTATAGCACAATTTAGTTAAAAATCAAGTTATTCTTTTTTAGAAGATTCGATTTTTTTTAGGTGACTTAATGACAGAAAACGAAAACAAAATCTTAACTCCGTCTAACGAAAAAAATAACGCTCCTGACCATGATTTTGGAGAAAAAGTAGAAGATTACAACAAACAAGTCCAAGAGCACACCAAAAAAGGTAGCAAAAAGCGTAAACTTATTGCCATCATATTCGTTCTTGCAAACGTGCTTGCAATCGGACTTACTATTCTCCTCGAGTTCAACAGAAAAGGTGAAAAAGCCCTTCTATCGGACGTTATTGCTACGTGGGGACAAAATTACCAGTACGTAATTTTTGCATTTTTGTGTGCGGGCGCATATCTTGTTTTCGACGGACTCAAATACGCTTTCATGCTCAAAAGAATCACGGGACGCTCACAACTTCCCTTATCTTTGAAAGTTGCCGTTATCGGTAGATATTACGATAATGTAACTCCCCTTGCTATAGGTGGTCAACCTTTTCAAGTGTATTATCTTCACAAGGCAAAAGTTCCCGCGGGCGCTGCTACGGCTATGCCTATTGCAAGTTTTTTCTTTACCCAGTTTTCCCTAGTTTTACTTGCGCTAGTCGTATTCATATTTAACGGAAGCGTTATACAAGACCCTGCTATGCTCGTAACTGCATACGTTGGCTCTTTCTTCTGCATATTCGTACCGTTTTTGATTGTAATTTTCTCGATACTACCAAAAACGGCTTGGAAAATCACTAACGCATGCTTAAAACTTTTACACAAAATTCATATAATTAAGGACCTTCCTGCAACCCGCAAAAAAGTACGTTCTTTCGTCTTTAATTATTCGCGCTCTTTGCAACTTATCGCAAAAACCCGTTTTACCGTACCCGTTATATTTTTACTTTCTCTTATGATGACGGTTGCACTCAACGCGATTCCTTTCTTCGTATTAAAGGCGTGCGGGCAAGAACCTAATTTTATAGACGTTGTTTCTATGTGCTTGGTTGTGAACTGCGCTATATCATTTATTCCTACTCCCGGCAACTCAGGTGCAGCAGAAGGCGCGTTCTTTATAATATTTGCTACGCTTTCGGGCAGTTTCCTTGCTTGGGGAACGATACTTTGGAGAGTCGCAAGTTATTACTCGATTCTTTTAGTCGGCGCGCTAGTTTTAATATTCTCATCAATTCGCGCAAAACGCAGAGCAAAATTAAATCCTATCGTTACAGAAGAAATTAATAATGAAAAAATCGCATAACGTAAAATTAAAAGTCACCTCTATATTAAGGTGGCTTTTCTATCTGTTTTTTAGAATCATCATTACTCCATACGTAATGCTCGTTCAAAACGTTAGATTCAAAAGAAACGGTTTTAAAGTTCCCAAAGAACCTTGTTTGTTTTTGAGCAATCACGCATCTAACTGGGACGGAATTTATCTTGAAATTATGTTCCCGGGGAGAGTTATTCATTTTCTCGTGAACGAGGTCGTTCTCCGTAATAAATTTTTGAAATTCTTTATGGGTGCGCTTTTGGGTATGGTTAGACGCGGTGAAGGCAAAAACGATATGACTAGCGTCAAAAACATACTTGACCTAAAAAAGAAGGGTAAAAATATCGGAATTTATCCAGAGGGAGACGTTGATATTTGGGGACGAACTCTTCCTATCGACGACAGCATCTCAAAACTTGCAAAAAAACTTAATATGCCTATAGTTCTTCTCAAAATCGACGGCGCGCAACTACGTACTCCTCGTTGGGTTCGTATGCCTAGAAGAAGTAGGATTTGTTATAACGTTACTAACGTACTTTCCGTTGAAGAAATTAAAAATATTACAACTAGCGAATTACACCAAAAGATACTCGACGGAATAAGTTACGACGAAATGAAATATCAAAAAGAGTCAAACACGAGCGTTGCTTGCCTGTTCACTCGCGCGGAAAAACTTGAATACGGACTGTTTTGGTGTCCAAAGTGCAAAGCATTACATACTATTCACTCTCAAAATAATTCGGTATACTGCTCTAACTGTGATTTTATAGCGACGCTTGACAAAAAATATCGTTTTCACTCCGACTTTGAAAACACTCCTGATAATCCTACCGAGTGGGCTGATAAACAAAGCGCGTTTATCCCCGAATACGTAAATAATATTCCGCAAGATAAACCTATTTTGATGTCCCAAAAGATTCGTATGCACCTTGCTCCACGTAGACATTTTTTCAACAGGCGGTATACTCTTGGTACTCTCAAACTCTACAGGGATAGAATTGAACACTACGACAAAGATAAATACAAAACAGTCATTTATCTCAAAGACGCGGACAAAATATCCTTGCAACTAAAAGGGGTATGCGAAATTCAAACTGAACTTCTGAAAATAAGATTCTCTCGCCCCGCTCCTATTTGGTCGGGATATTCTTGGGCAGAATTTGCAAATTACTTAAAAAATAATTTGGGCGAATAAAATCGACTAAATCAAAACAAAAAGCCGTTGCGGTGCAACGGCTTTTATTATTTGTTTTCAATAGAATCGAACATTGCTTGAACTATATCGCGCGTAGCGTTTGGCTTGCGAATTTTTTTGATGTTTTCTATACGCTCTTCGTATACGCCCTCACCTTTTGCAAGGTGTTCAAGTACTTTGTAAGCGTATTTATTTTTTGCGATATAGTCGCACGCTTTACGCTCGCAAAGATATACCATATTGTCGTATTCTTGCCAAGGTAGTTTGTGGCTTGCAATAATAGGTAATCCTTTATTGAAAGCCTCGCATATTGCTACGCCACCGATTTTTCCAACTAATACGTCTGACGCGCTCATTAGTACGTCTACGTTGGTTACGAACCCATTATTATAAACCTTTTTATTGAGTTTGCCTTTTTGAACGAGTTTATCAATTTTGTTTTTGAGTTTTTCATTTCTACCACAAACCGAAATTATCTGAAAATCTACGTCCGCTTTTGAAAGATTCTTGATAAGTTTGATGGTATTGCCAAAACCTATTCCACCGTTCATCATCATAACGGTGAATTTATCCTCCTCTATACCAAGCGTTTTTCTTGCCTCGCTTTTGTCGATATGCTCGGAAAACTTAGTTTGAACGGGTATTCCAAGGTGGATAATTTGTTCTTTTTTGAACCCTTTGTATATAAGGGTATCGTCAAAATCAGCGTTCGGAGCAACGATATAGTCGATATGTGTACACGTTTCGGTAAACGGCGAAACGTCGTAGTCTGACACAACGGAAAAAACTTTTACGTCGGTGAGTCCTTTTTGCTTGAACTCACTCATTACGTGCGCACTATACGTATGCGCGCAAAATACTACGTCAGGTTTAAATTCATCAAGAAGAGCAAGCACTCTGGGCTTAACCTTTTTGAGCATCTTATGTACGATAGTTTTTTGATTCTTTTCGGGATTTCTACGCTTCTGTTTTTCATAAAAAGCGTTTGAAATCGGCATAAAATATTTACAAGAGAAAAAATATCCCTTATTTACAAGCATGGTATAAAACTTGCTTTTACCTTTGTACAAATCGTAGGTAAGTACTTCTGCGCTATCGCCTATGCAGTTAGAAATGGCGCGACTCATTGAATTGTGTCCTTCTCCCGCGCTAACGGTAAGAATTAATACTTTTTTCATAAATCCTCCACGTTTATAAGTAAGTAAATTTATTTTATAACATTTTACTCTTTTTGTCTATTGATTATTGCTTAATTCACTTTATTTTGATATAATATATAAGTCAATATAATTAAATATATCGGAGGAGTTATGTACGATTGTATTGTTATCGGCGCGGGCGTGGCAGGTCTTTGTGTAGCGCGTTCTCTCGCCGACAAAGGTAAAAAAGTCCACGTTATAGAAAAAAGAAATCATATTGCAGGCAATTGCTACGAGTGCTACGACGAGAGCGGTATCAGAATTCATAAATACGGTCCACACATTTTCCATACTTCTATCAAAGAGGTTATGGACTATCTTCAAAAGTTTTCGGACTTTTATCCATACAAACATAAAGTTGTCGGACTTATTGATGGCAAACTCGTTCCTATTCCGTTTAACTTCACCTCCCTTTACGCTCTTTACGAAAAAGAACTTGCGGATAAATTAGTTACTAAACTCACCCGCTCTTTTAATAAAGAAAAAGTTTCAATTCTCGAACTTTTGGATAGTCCCGACGAAGACATAAAAAAATTCGGTGAGTTCGTTTATGAAAAAGTATTCGTTCATTACACTGCAAAACAATGGGGAATACCTATTAGCGACGTCGACACGTCCGTTATAAATAGAGTTCCCGTAGTTCTTGGCTATGAGGACGGATATTTTGCAGATACCTATCAGTATATGCCGAGTGATGGATTTACCGTTTTGTTCGAAAATATGGCAAACCACCCAAATATTTCAATCGAACTTAGCGTAAACGCAGTAGACGTTATTGATTTCAAAGACGACGGCGTATATTTCAAGGGTAAAAAAGTGACTTGCCCCGTTATTCACACAGGCGCAATAGACGAACTCCTTGGATATCGATTCGGCGTGCTTCCATATCGTTCTTTGAATCTCGTTTTCGAAAGTTATGAGCAAGAAAGTTTTCAACCTGCATCAGTGGTGAATTACCCAAACAGTGAAGACTTCACAAGAATTACGGAGTTTAAGTATTTAACTCGCCAAAGCGCGCCTAACACTACTATTTTGAAGGAATACCCCGCAAAATACGACGCCTTTAGTAAAACTGGTAATACTCCTTACTACTCTATCGAAAACAAACAAAACCGCGCAAAACACGACGAATATGCAAACTACATCAAAAAGTACGGCAACGTTTATCTTCTAGGTAGACTGGCTGAGTACAAATACTACAATATTGACGCTTGCGTAAAACGCGCGCTTGAAGTTGCAGAACAAATCAAATTTTAAACGTAAAAAAAAGGCTCTTTTCGAGCCTTTTTTAATTTTAACTTCCTCTTTTTGCTATGACGTCACCGCTGACTATATCGAGTAGCAGCGCCATATAATCACCGTTTTCTAACACGTTGGCAACGTACCAGTAATAATAACTCTCCTCTCCCGTACTATCACTTACGAACTTTACGTAAATTTCCCTAGTTTTTCCTTGTTCTTCTAATTCAATTAATTTATCTTTGAACTCTTTTTCCGTAATTTTGAGAGCCTCCTCCTCGCTAATCAAGGCGTTTGCCATCATATTTTCAAGTTCGATAGGATAATTTTTCTCTCCGTCAGATATTATTATCGAGGTAACCTTTTCCCCGATATCCACTCCAACGTCTTTTGAATATCCCGTTCCGAATAAATCCTTATTTAAACTTCCTACGTACTTTTCTCCGTCAACGTTTATTTCGTAGGTATAATTTTTGTTAAGAGCGCTCTCGACCTTTGGAGCAAGATTTATCACGCAAAAGTCAACCAGTTCTCCCTTTTTGCCGTCTGCAATATAGGGTGACTCTCGCTCACCGCTTTTGACCGTTACTTTTATATCCTCGCAAGAGCCTATAAGGTAGGCAGTATGACGAAAACTAACGTTATCAATTCTTTGCTCTTCGCAAGCAAAAGCAAATAGGCTTACCGATATACAAATCAAAAATATAATTAATCTTTTCATATTCCCCCCAAAAAAACAAAAACGTCACACAATAACCTATGCGACGTTTTTCGGGAATATTATTAGTTTTATTCTTTATTTGCAGTATTTTTTCTCTATTTCGGCAATTTTTGCAATTCTTCTTGCATGTCTTTCTTCTTCGCTAAACTCGGTATTAAGCCAAATCGAGCAAATTTCTTCAGCCTCGTCAATAGGAGTGAAAAGTCCAGAAATAATCAATACGTTAGAATCGTTGTGTTCTCTGGTGAGTCTTGCCGTTTCTTTGTCGCGAACAAGAGCGCCTCTTATGCCTTTTACCTTATTTGCGGCAATCGACATACCTATACCGGTCATACATACGAGAATTCCTTTGTCAACTTTTCCCTCTGCTACTGCCTCGCAAGCAGGAAGAGCAAAATCGGGATAATCGCAAGAATCTTTGCTATGCGCGCCAAAGTCTACAACTTCTATTCCTTGTTTTTCAAGTCTAACTTTTAATTCGTTTTTGATTTCAAGACCTGCGTGGTCGGTTGCTATTGATACCTTCATATTATTTCTCCACTCTTATAATGCTATCTACCGCGCAAACACAAGAAAGTTTCTTAATCTTGCGAATTGCTTTTTCTATAGAAGATTCACTCGTCACGTGAGTTTCAAATATGATAGTAACGACGTTGCCGTCTCTTACTTCACCTTTTTGTAAAACTCTACGTATACTTACGTCCGAACGACCGAATACGTCCGCAATATTTGCAAGTACGCCGATTTCTTCTTTTACCGACATACGAATATAATATTCACTCTCAAAATCTCTTACGAATTCACGATAAGGAATATGCAAACCGTCGTTTTTGAAACAAGAAAGTTTGTGAGTTTTTTGTTTAGCGGCGTATACGATATCACTAACTATTGCGCTACCAGTGGGCAAATCTCCCGCGCCTCTTCCGTAAAGCATAACGTCGCCTACGGCATCTCCCTCGATAACGACTGCATTAAACGAACCTTTTACGGTTGAAAGAGGTTGGTCGTTAGGAATAAATACGGGGTGAACTCTCGCTTCTACTCTTCCGTCGTCATGTTGTTTTGCAATACCTAAAAGTTTGAGCGTGAGACCAAATTCTTTACCATAGTTGATATCGTCAACCGATACGTTTGAAATACCCTCTCTATGAATAATTTCGAGAGGTACTTTTTTGCGGAAAGCAAGAGAGGACAAAATGCTAAGTTTGTAAGTTGCGTCGAATCCGTCTACGTCCGCAGAAGGATTGAACTCCGCATAGCCAAGAGCCTGAGCCTCTTTGAGCGCGTCTTCGTAACTTGCGCCCGTGTCTGCCATTTGCGAAAGAATATAGTTGGTAGTACCGTTGATGATACCTTTGAGGGATTTGATGTTATTACCTTGCATGCTCTCCATCAAAGTTCTAATAATAGGTACGCCACCTACGCAACTTGCCTCAAAATAAAGACCTGCTTTACCTTTACGCGCGGCAGCCTCTAATTCGTGCCAGTGTTTAGCAAACATTTCTTTATTAGCCGTTACGATACTTTTACCAGCAAGCAAACATTTAATTAAAAAACTTCTTGCCGGCTCGATTCCACCGAAAAATTCTGCAACGATTTTGATTTCGGGGTCGTTAACTACGTTATCGATATCGGTAGATACGATACTCTCGTCCACACCGAGTTCTCTACATCTGTCAAGATTCTTTTCAAGTACGTGACGTACTTCAAGTTCAATACCCTCGGACTTCATTATCATTTCGCGGTTAGCCTTCAAAATTCTATAAGTTCCACCGCCTACCGTTCCGAGTCCAAGTAGTGCTATTCCGATTTTTTTCATATTTCCTCCGTTTCTTGTTCCTTATTCAAATCGTAAATAATTTTTAGTCCTTTCAAAGTGAGCGTTCTATCAAGTTTGTCAATTTCAGTGACTTCTCGAGCAATTATCTCACCCATACCGCCCGTTGCAATTACTTTGCAGTCCGAGCCTAATTCTTGTTTTATCTTGCGTATAAGGTATTTAACCATACCTATAAAACCGTATATAATTCCCGATTGCATGTTGGTAACCGTGGTGCGATTGATAACTTTTTCGGGAGTTTTGAGTTCGATTCTAGGGAGTTTTGCCGTGGTATTTACGAGCGCTTCCATACTACTTTTTATACCCGGGCATATCGTTCCACCTAAAAATTCTCCACTTTCGCTCATTACGCCAAAGGTAGTAGCCGTGCCAAAGTCTATCACGATACACGGTCCACCGTAGAGGTTGTACGCTCCAACGGCGTTAACGATTCTATCCGCGCCTACTTGAGCGGGGTCCGCGTATTTTACGTGAATACCAGTTTTAATTCCCGGTCCTACCATTATGGGTTTGAGGTGCATATAGTAGGTACACATATGCTCCAAAGTATAGTTCAAACTGGGCGCAACTGAGGATATTATAACACCTTTTATATCGGAAAAACATACTCCAACGTTTGATAAAAGGTTTAAAAGAGTCATGCCGTATTCATCTGCGGTGTTAGTACTGCTGGTAGCAACTCTCCACGTTTGAGAAAGTCTATCCCCTTTGTATAAGCCTATCTTTATGTTCGTATTACCTACGTCCATTACGAGAATCATTTGTTATCTCCTTTTGCAAAATATTCGCTTTTACTAAGTCCAATGCAAAGCATAGGTACTACGACGGCGCATACTGCAATTTCAACCAAACAATTGACGGTGAAAAAGGTCACTATAAAATCCCACAATGCAAAATCGGGAGTAAATATAGTTTTCATAACGAGCATAACTAAACACACGCCAAGGGTATTAGTCGCAACGCCAAGAGCAGACGCTATAGAGGCGGAAATTACCCTCTTTTTAAATACTTTCGATAACGCTCTATAACTCTCTCTTGCTACAAGACCTATAAAAACTCTCGGAAGAACGGCAATTAAAGGGTTCATAAACGACACCCAAAAACTTTGCACTACCGACGGCATCACAAAGGCTCTTATTAAACTAAATATGCCTAGAGCAAGTCCTGCAACTATTGCCTCTTTTCTCGTGGTGAGAATAGATATTGCAAGTACTGCTATAAGTGACACGACTGCTATTTGAAAAACGAAGACGCTTTTGAGCAAAGTGTCGATTGCAAAGCCCATAAAGACTATTGCTGAAATGAGCGCGTATTTCGTTACGGTTGAAGATTTTGTGTTCATAATAACCTCGCTTGAGTTCGATTGATACCCATCGAATTAAAAAAATAACTTTCGCATCTACAGTCAAAGTACCGTGATACGAAAGTCATTATATCAAAATAAATACGCTACCGCAAGTGTTTTTATATACTTTTTTAATTTAAAACGACTATTATCCAGTTTATAGCAAAAAGATAACAAATCCACAAAAAGTAGATAAGAAAAATCACAAAAAACCAACCGTACGCCCTCTTACGAGCAAGAAACAGTAAAATAAGTAGTATAGAAATTGCTAAAATCGCAACGAGTGAAAGTAGTGGCGAGTGTAGTAAAAAGAGGAATAGTGCGCTCAAAGTGTGCATTAAGCCAAGGAGCAAAAAATAAATACTTTTTTTTAGGTTTATTCCCTCCGTGACATAAAGAGTAAAGAGCATTACAAGTATCCCCATCATAACGAACCAACATATACTCATAGCAGTAGGAGAAAGCAAAAACGCCGAACCGTTCACGCTATATATCCACCCTCTTTCTTTCACTGCAATACCTGATACGCTACCGCAAAAGATAAGTACTCCTAATAGCCCGACACCTATACCTAAAAGTCCTTTGAGAGCCTTCATAACCCCTCCTTATAAAGATATGTATATTTTTGCTTTTTAATTTTATTACTAAATGTAACAATTTATTTTTATTTTACGTATTGTGAAGTATGAAGATAAAAAATATCTCAAAATTTAAAAGGAGGTAAATTTATGAACGGTTGTAACTCTTTCGGTAATTGCGATTGCATTATCTGGATACTTATTCTCTTGCTCTGCTGTGGTGGATGTTCAAATAACGGATATTCGTCTTGTGGTTGCGGTTGTATCCTTCCTCTTATCGTTATTCTCTGTTGCTGTTGCGGTGGCTCTGGCTACGGCGGTAAGTGCTAAACGTCCTTTTTATACGGGTTTAATCCCTTTCTATACATAAAGAGACCGACTCTTTTAAAAAGAAAAAGTAGCCCACACGGGCTACTTTTTCAATCTTTTTTCTCTTCTTCGACAATTTTGGACGGAGTTTCTTTTTTGGGAGGCGCAACTACCCCGAAAGTAACTAATATTCCGGCTATACCCGTAGTTATTTCGTTAACCAGTTCTCCCTCTGCTTTTACGCCGAAACACTGCAATACCAAAACTAACGTTCCAAGTATACTTATTATAACTTTGTACGGTATTTTCATTTACGCAGCCTCCTCTTCGTCGTTTTCTATCTTTTTTATCTTTGAACTTCTTACCTTTCTCACCGTGATTTCGTCTAATTTTTCTTTGATGTCCACTACTATTTCCAGCCTTTCGGTAAGCATTTCAATAGTTTTTTGATATTTGTTTTCTCTTTTTCTGCTATCTTGCAAAAGATACCATAATAGAACGGAAAACAGTACCGCCCAT
The DNA here is from genome assembly GCA_045633305.1 of Clostridia bacterium. Lineage (GTDB taxonomy): Bacteria > Bacillota > Clostridia > Christensenellales > RUG350 > RGIG2224. The sequence goes on from JAZQYG010000154.1 coordinate 14,425, forward strand.
ACTCCTCCGGTCGATACCGTTTCAAATACGGTTTCCCACATTTTATCACCCTCTTTTTCGAAGATAGGTGTGCAAATCGTCGTAATATAGACCAAGATAATCGTGCATATCAGAGTCGGATTCAAATTGACGGAGAGCCTCTTTGGGCTTTAAGGTGTTGTAATAGTTTTTAGCAACGTCGAATCTTTGTTCGTAGTTAGTCTTTTTGTATCCACTATAACCGTACCTTGCCTCCTCTTTTTGGAGTTCCTCCTCCTCTTTTTTGGCTTTATCAATCGCGTTTTGACGAGCGTTTATGCTCTTTTGTTCAAGTTCAGTCATTTTGTTGTTGTATTCGAGAATCTTTTCGTTTTCCCTTTTTATTTCACTCGTTAAATCATTAATTCTCTTTTTCACCTTGACTGCTTGTGTGATTTCAAAATTTTGAAGAGAAGATTCAAGTTCCTTTTCAAGAAGAGCAAGTTCCATTTGGTACGCAGAGTTTAATATTTCGCTCTCTTTTGCTCTTGCAGATAGCGCGCTCGCCTCTTCTTTTTTCAGTCTATCTTGCTCCGAATCAACTATGCTAGAGCGCGCTATTCCTTGTTCTATAGCGCGTCCAACTACGTTTTCTTTGCTTTTTGCGTACTCGCTTGATATAGCGTTTACGTCATCTTCATAGTTTTGCTCTTCGCTTTTGATTTTGCTTTCTATCTTTGCGCGTTTAGTTTGATTCTTGTTTTCTATTTCCGCTTTTCCCGCCTCAAGAGCGCCACTGTTTTCTTCTTCTGCCTGCGCTCTTATGTTATCGGCGTTCTCTTCTTTGTACGCCTTCTTCTCGTACGTTTTTATTTCGGGAAGTTCAATTTTGTTCTTTTCTTCCCAGTTGCGTTTGAGTCTATCAAGTTCTTTGTACATGTTTGCTTTTCTGTCCGCCGACGACTGAAAATCGCCCTCGGTAACAAGCACACCGTTTCCAGTTAAACCTATCATATTCCTCCTATAAGCCGAGTGATTCGAGTAGTTTAAATAAATCTTTTACTTTCTTTTCAAGTAAAGATACTCTCTCTGAAAGTTCGGCTACGTCAAGTATTAATTTTACGTCTGCCATATTTACCTCATATCCACCGTGATAACGGGATTTGATATACGAAAAGTATCAGTTTCGCACTTAAAATAAAATCCTATTTTGGAAAAAGGTTTGTTTATCGAGATTTTTACGCCAACTCCTTGTACATTGCTCTTTTCGATTCGTTTATCGTCAAGAATTACGCCCACCGTAATAGGTTTATCCGAACTAACCGAAATAGAGCGCAAAAGTTTTTTCTTTTCGGGATAACCCAAATCGGTCATACCAGACCTCCAGTAAGCGTGTCCCGTAAAGCCAAGTCTTACGTTGCAATTTTCGTGCAAAACTGCAATTTTTGTAGTAGATTGCAATTCTTCTTGGAGATAAAAGAAAAGTTCGCTGTTATCTTTGGTTTGAGCAACGCAAAAACCTTTTACGTCGTAATCCATCATAATTTCGCTTTTGCCCGTGCTTAAATCGTACAAAAAGATACAGTTATTGTGGATATAACGCTCTTTTCTGTATCCCGTTTCCTCTCTATCCAAAGCGCCCATATAACAAGACAAGAAATATACCCCTCTATAATATTCGCCTACCGCTTTTTCACGATAAATTCCTATATCTTGGTTGATACTTCTCGACAAAGGCGACACGCTCGCGCCGTCAAAGTAAAATAGTCCCGACTCGGTCAAAAAGATTATCCTATCACCGCATACCGCTACGGTGTTTTCAAAAATTTTATCAGACGAGGTATATACCTTTTTTGCATTAAATTCCGTTTGTTCAGCGTAGGCGGAAATTCTTTCTATCGCATACTCTCGAAACACGTACAAGTATCCCATAAAACTTACTACTTTTGTGAGTTTTCCACCTTGGTCTGCAAAGTCTATATATCCGCCCGACTCTGCGCTAATTGACCAGTCCGTCGGGTCTAAACTTTTTGAAAACCAAAGAGAAATTCCCTCTCCGTGAACGGTTGCAAAGGCTCTTTCGAAGTGTATACATAGACTTTTTATAGGTGGAGCGTTTTCAATTTCGGTAACAGTCGTATCGTTAATCATATAAAAGCCAACGTCTGTTGAAATTAGCATTACGTCCTCGTCGCCTATTCTGTAACACTCCGCGGTATATACGCTCGCTACGCTACTTTTCAAAAGTACGTACTCACTTGCTTTTTTGTCGATTGCAAGAGAATACAACTCGTTAAATATAGTGAGCACTATAAGTCTATCGTCACGAACACCGCTATCGTGGTCGAAGCGCCTATAATACCAAACTCCTCTTACTGGATATTTGGGTTGAGGCAAAACGTACCCACTCTCTCCGCTTCCCATAATTTGAGCGGAAAGCGAACCGAAAGATTGAGTTAGTTCGCCGTCTTTTGCAGTTACGTTGAAGCAACATTTACTTTGGGATAAATTCACGAGGTTTTCCGCTATCCCCGAACTGAATCCACCGAAAACGTTGATTTTAAAATTTCTACGCGTTGGGGTTTTGAGTGTGTTACGCCTAGGGTAAAACATCAATACCACCCCCTGAGTGGCAATCTTTTTTCTCTCTTTTTTCGTCTTGCCGAGTTAATAGCGTTGATGAATCTATTGTCGTAGTTTACGCACTCTTCATATCTTGCCGAAATGAGAGCAAATTCTCCTGCAACACCGTATGCAAGCGTTCTTAAACTAATTTCGGGAGGGAGAGTAATATCCTCCATCCAGTTTACTCTTTGAGGAATATAAGAATATACGACCTCAACCTTATCACGAATCGCCTCGCCAAGGCGCACGCCTTCGCTAAAAGTGCAAAAACTAAGGCTTTTTTTGCCGTATTTAACCTTGATAATTTCCCTCACCTGTCGAGACAAAGAGGAATAATCAAGAGTTTGACCGTCACAATCAACCGTTTCTGAATATAAAAACGGTATATATTCCTCTGCAATTTCACTAATTACGTTATTGAGCGCCACCATCATTAAGTCAATGGTGTTTTGGTCAGTCGGCAAATCTTCGTCGCCATCTTTTATATCGAGAAGTTCACAAACAAGTTTAACAACTTCAATCGTATTCATTTTAACTCCTTTTAAGTTGAGCGAAAGTTTCTTTTACTTTTTCGTTCATCTCACTTTGTTTACTTTTTTCTTCGCTAATACGTTTAAGTTCGTTTTCTTCGTCCATACGTTTGATTTTTTGGAGCGCGTATTCAATTCTGGTTTCACGCACCTTGTCAAGCGCGCGTTTATCAAGACTCTTATAAGGTAATACTACTTGCAAACTTTGTCTCGTGTTCTCGTGATGAATTTCAAACCTTTTTTTCGTAAGGTTATAGACGGGGTAATATCCCCCGTCTATTTCCTTGAGTCTATCCGCTATATCGAATACGTCGCCACTAATTCTGACGAGGTTATCCATTTTTAGCCGATATTAGTAATACGAGCCTGACCAAAAGGTCTATCGCAGATTAGGTCTGCATATTTTACGAGGGTTGCCGTGTAGGTTGCTTTGTTTGCGTCTTGATGCAAAATTCTTCCCTCTGCGCCCTCTAACCACTTCCAGTCGCAAAGTTGATGCAACTTGAAGTCTTTGGTATCAAGAAGATACATAGAACCCTCGGGTACGAATCTATCTGCAACTACGGGGATACCGTTATAAGATACAGCCTTAAAACCACCGTCAAGATTCATATAGTCAACGTTTACCCTTTCGGTCATAAGTTCGTTGAGGTATACTCGTCTTGCGTCGCTTGAGGCAGCGATAAAGTTGATTGCGCTACCCGCTCTTTCTTCTACTTTATCGATAGCCTTTTGAATATCGGTTACGGTAAAAGCAGTAGTGAGTTCGTTAGTGTAAGGAGTGAGCCAAGAGTAATCGGATTTATTCAAACCGTAGAGTTTGCCTTCTTTTGCAAAAATTGCGCCAAGACCGGTGAGTTCTTTGTTGAAAGAATTTTGAACGGTGATATAGTCGCCTTTAGACAAAAGGTTATTTTGTCCTTCGTATCCGTCGATAGTAACGACGTTTGATTCTCTGTCGATATTGATAATTCTTCTACCTCTTACGGTTTCCGCTCCTTTTGCGTATACGTCCACAATCATACCTTCCATAAGATTGCGCACCGAGTCAACCTTGAATTTGTTAGGATTTGAGTTGCCTTCAAAATCAACCGCGGTAGCAAGCGTACCCGTGCCGTCACCGTAAAGCATACGACCAAAGTTAAACTTGCTTGCTCTCAAAAGTCCTTCCATTTCGGAATTGAGGAGGTTTACAAATGAACCTGCGCTTGATTCAGAGGCGCGGATAGCCTTGTCGGAAATTGAAATTTTACCGAAAAGGTTTTTGAGTTCCAAGGTAAAACGCTCGTAAGCGTTTCCGCCTGCCATAGGAAGATTGCCGTCCTCGTCACCCGCCGCGATACCGCCGTTAATTCCAAAAGGAACGAGTTTGACGATTTCTTTGCCCCATACGTCGCTTGAAGTCTTTTCGATAGCATTGTATAAAGGGTTAGTAGAAGTATTAAGTTGTTCGCTTACAACTCCGAGATATAAAGTTTTTAACGCTTCTTCTGCGCTGGTTAAAGTTACCATTTTTGTCTCCTTTTAAGATAATAATTTTTCTGCAAGCCTCATTGCTTCATTTAAAGTTCTGGGCTTTTTGGGAGGTGAAAGAAAAACTTCTCCACCTTTTTTGATAACGCTGGGGGCGCTTTTTTCGATTTCGGATACGTAATCGGAAATTATTTGGTCACGTATCTTTTGACAGGGATAAACGTACTCAGTCAAAAACTCTTCGCTTTCGATAAGTTCCGCCGGCGTTTTGTTGAGAGAAAGCGCTTTGATATAGGCGTGATATAATGCGTTATCTTTCTTTGCGCAATCTCCGTCCGATAGCAAGATATTGCTAATTTGCGTTGCATAACTACTTGCTTCGGGATAAATGCTCAAAAATTCTTTGAGACTTTCTTTCCAGTCCTCACGCTCGTAACAAAGAGCGTCGCTTGGAGGAGGATTCGAAAAAGCGCTAAGAGCGGACTTCAAGTCCTCGTTTTGCTTTTTTAACTCCTCTAATTGACTTTTGAGTAAATCAATCTCCTCGCTTTCGGAAAGTTGGATTTTTTCTTCGGATAAAGTATTATTTTCCATCATTTTTCTCCGTTTTTAGTTCGTTTTCCACCGCAAGATATTTGCGATGCTCTCTAACGTGAGCGGTGAGCGCTTCGTCCCCAGTTGCAAGAATTTTTGCAGTATGCTCGCCGATATGCGTCTCGTGGTCGTCCGTCTCGGAAACTTTTAGCGTTACGCCTCTACCGGCGTCCAGGTTTTCCCGTCTTGCGACCTTGATATGCATTTCGGTGAGGTCTTGGGCTTGCTCCCACGCGCCAAAACCTAAAAGTTCGAGCGCTTTTGCCTTCATCCTCGGTGAAAGTTTGCCGTTTTCGTCCGACAAAAGTCCGAGTTTTAGGAGTTCAAGCACCATACCTCTTCTTTGGCTAGGTGAATCGAGAAGTTCGTTTTCGCTTTCAAAAACAAGGTCGTCCGAAGATATATCAGAGGCGCTAAAATAGGCGCACTCCATTTCTCCGCACGAGCCTGCCACTCTTTTGAGCCTATTTTTGAGGGCAAACTGCCTGTAGAGTCTTAAAATAAACTGCCCGATACCTTTTACTGCATCTCTTAAACTTTCCGCGGCAACCGAAAGTCTCGTTTCGTCTTGACGAATAAGTAGGTCAAGCGCAACACCACTCGTGGAACTAGTCGGCGCTTGCGAATATTGCATAACTTCGCTCACACCGCTTATCATATTGAATTCTTCGAGGAGTTGTTTTTCCTCGTACAAAAAGTCCGCGGGAACGCTACCCTGTTCAATCATTTTAGGCGGAGTACTACCCTGCCTATAAACGAGTATTTTGCCCGGAGATAACCCCTCTTCTTCGAGGTTATCACAGTCCACTGACCCGTCTTCAACCGCAATCACACCCATTGCGATACGGTTCATATATTCGTGCTTACGGTTTTTGACGGCGTTGTAGGCTCTTTGAACGGGAATAATTCTCTCGATAACGCTCGTTCCGAAAAACGAGCCGGGTTGACTTATTGCAGTTTGTCTGACGAACGGGTAGTCCCTAGCCCCGTCCGCACCACACGCGTAAGGTAAATCACCATAGTAGAGAAGTTCATCTCCCGCTACGATAATTAGTCTGCCAAAGGGGTGCTCCTCGGTAGGCGCAACGTACTTTTCAATCACGATAACGTGCTCGTCCTTTGCTCCTACTACGCTTTTGGGTATTGTTGCCGAATATCCAAGTCCTCCAAGTACCGTTCCAGTATCCATAGTAAATACGTTGACGGTCTCCCCTTTGACTGTTACTCCCCACAAATCTTTAACCGCGTCTACGTGATAGGCTCTGGCGTGAATTATCGACCTACAACTAGATAGGTCCGAGGAATACAAGTTGTCGGGATAAATTTCAAAAGGCGGAACGAGGGAAATAGATACGTCACCCTCTCTTATATCCCCTTTCTTTTTTGAACGGGCGATAACTTTGCCTTTATCACTGTCCCAAGACACTTTGTAAAACACGCTTCCACAAACCTCGCTCCAAGAGTTACCCTCTCGAATCAAGGAAGATAGATTGCACTCGTCCTCGGTTGCGGTGAGTATTTTAGTTGAAAGAGTGGCGGTCGCAACGTCCCCCTCGTCCGAGGTTAGCGGTCTCACTCTTACTTTGCCGTGAACTCTAGCAAGTTTACTTATTCTTGTTTCGATAATAGGGGCAATATGGTTATACACCTCTCTCTCTTGCCAAAAATACTGTTTGCCTTCGTCCTCGATATCACCTCGTGGGGATATTCCGGCATATTGATTACCAGCAAGGAAATTCATATTGAGACGCCATTGAAGTTCTAAACTTCTTCTTTCATTTCTTCTTCTCTCAAAATCCTCGCGGGTTTGTTTGACTACGTCTTCATAAAAGTCACGTTTCACTTACCTGCGCTCCTTTTGCCTCTAGGACTTAGAATATTAGCAGGGCTTTCGGGCACTATTTCCTTTGCAAACAAAGAGTACATTTGTTTCATACAATTTGAGCAAAGATTGATTTGATTTCTTGGGTTTGCGCCCTTTTTTGCAACCGAATACTCGGCAAGCGCCTTGCACCCTCCTACGTCGCATTTAAGTCTTCTGGTTTGTTTGATTAGTTCCATAATTACTCCTTCTACTCCTTTTGGGAGTTTTGTTTTGAATAAAGTTCGTTAAGCAATCTTTCTCTCTCGGCTATAAGTTCGTCAAGGCTCATTGAAGATAAATCGCTCGATTCACTCATCTCTAAATACGCCTTGATTGCAGATAAATCCGGAGGAACGTCTTTCGTGGTTACCTTTTTTTTGACAAGACTCATTTCCCCGTCCACGGTTGCGTACTCTTCGATAACTTCTTGCGCCGTGTAACCGAGAGCCTTTTTGCGTAACGCTTTAAGGGAGCGCTCAAATTCGCTCTTCGTTGAAGAAGATTCCTTCCTCATTTTTCACCTCTCGGGGAGGATTATTTTCTTTTTCTCGACAACTCTCTAATTAGTCTTTTTTTGTCCCGCGCTATTTGTGATTCGGAAATTTTTTCTTGCGCGGGAGGAGAAGGTTTACTCATTACGTAATACCTCAACTCGTCAAGAGCGTGGTCGTCGATTTTTTTAGGTCTGTCACCGTCGCCGTAACGGTAAGACTTTAATTCACGGATAAGGTTCACGCAGTTTTTGAATATAAAAATGCGCGGTGGACGGCTTGAAAAAAGACTTCTCACTCTTGCAATTCCACTCCAAGTATCCTTATTAACTTTGGTATTTACGAGAATATCTCTTTCGTAAAAAAGTTCGCTAACGCTTTTAATTGAGGCAAGCGTTTTTTGCTCTGCCGCGCTATCAATAAGAGCGTGTAGTCTACCCTTTGAATCGGTATGCCAACCAAGTTCTTTTGCAAGAGCCTTTATCTTATTTGCGTGGTAATCGATATCCTTTTCAGATTCGTAGTGCTCGGCAATAACGTAAATATTTCCATCAAAGTCAACCGCGTAAAAATGCGCAGAAAGTGGATTTTTAAGTCCGGGGTCGATAGAAATTTGGTCTTGCCACTCAAATGGAACGCGAAAGGGGTCAATAACGTGCACTTCGGGGTCAAACTCGGGATAAACGAGCCCACTTGAGGCGCGGAATTTACCGCTTTTTCTCGTTTCAAGTTCTTCTTTTGACATCATTTGAGCGAGTTTTTCGGTCTCGGCTGGGTTTAAATAGGGGTTGTCCGACCAGTCCATAACGGTGAACCAAACGTCGGGATTAGTGGAATTGTATATATCCTCGTATACCCACGTTAACCCTTTCAAAGGAGTCATTGTGCACCATACGTCCCCCTCTCTATCCAGTACGCGCATTACACACTCTCGGTAAACGTCCTCGTCGGGCTCTTCGTCAAACCAAACGAAATCCAAACTTGCTCCTTGGAATTTTTCTCGACCTTGGTCCAAACTCTTAAAACCAAGCGTGCTAAAACCACCGAAAACGTTGCGAATAACTATATGGTCTATAATTCCGTGCTCGGGCGCGCCCTTTTTACCAGACGCCATCACAATTTCTTCTATCCAAGACTTGGGAAGATAGGATAGTACTTTGAGTTGAGCAACGTCACGTTGAACTTCGTACGATACCGAAACAATCCACCCAGAAACGTTTGGTTTGTTTTCACGATACGGGTGTATTCCTCTTGCTCTCCATATAGCCTCTACTGCTCCGCACTCCGTTTTTCCGCTACGGTTTCCGCCGAATACGAAACGAACTTTTTTTATACATTTGTGGAATAGAATTTGTTTTTTATGAATTTTGTCTTTGTTATATCCGTTGAGTTTTCTTTCTTCTTTTCTTTTGTCAATTTCGCTCTCTAAACGCAAAATTTGACATATTAATTCATTTTCTTGCATAGACTCGCCCTTTTAATTTTCCGTTTTGCTTTACAATAAGACCTCTTTCGTATATAATAAAAGCGAGGTGTAATTATGAAAAAAAGCGTAATTTTACTAATCTTAATAATTTTAACCTTCGCTCTATTTTGCCCGACTGCTTTCGGCGCGGAAGAGGAATACTATAAAATCACGGATTCTTCTACCGTTTTTAAGTTAAATATGCCGACTAAAGACGACTTATTTAATTTAATTCCTGGCTGTTACGTCAAAGTTATTTCAGAGCAAGGAGATTATTTCAAAGTCGAATACTGCGGAGCAATCGGTTTTATCGAAAAATCTAAAATTACGGACACCACGAAATACTCTAATCTCCCCCAGTACTACCATAACGAAATCAAACTCAATATAACCCAAGATTGCCTATCTAACTCAAAGAATTATCTAGTTAACACGCCTGGAGAAGGTTCGGCAACGGTTGAAATTCAACCTACCGATAGTTTGACTCTTCTTGGCAGTTTCAATAAAAGCGCGCAAACTTGGCTCTACGTTAAAGTAACTCAAGACGGAGTAACTAAATTCGGAGCGATTCCTTCTTCTTATACTAACTGGGACAGTTCGGCTAATCCTATTACCCCACCTGCTAGCGCTACTATACCTACCCCCGAGCCACTTCCCGGTGGAGTGACCGTTGGAGGCAGTGAAAGTGAAGAAACTACCCAAGAGCCTACCAACAATCTCGTAAGAGTAATACTTATAATCGGTATTTGTGTGCCCGCGTTTTTGATAATTTACCTTATCTTTAAGCCGGTTAAACCTAATTCAGATAGATATAACGAGCCCAAAAGGCGTGAAATTGACTACGAAGATTTTGAGTAAGAATCACTTTCTCTTTCGACTTTTTTCATAACCCTTGCTTTTTCTTTTAAGAGCAAGGGTTCGTTTTTGTATTCTCGGTCAAGCGTCTCGTCGTCAAAACCAAGAGAGACAAAAACTTCGTACAAAGATAAAAGTCCTCTTTGCGTTCTTCTGAAAACGGTGCGCGTGCTAACGTTTTCTTTTTCGGCAATTACGCTAGTATCAAATTTTAGAATAAACTTTGCCTTCAAGACGTTTGCAAGAGCGGGGCTTATACGCCTCAATGATTGTTCCAAAAGAACTTTGAGGTTGATAATACCAGTTTTACGATAATTCAAGTCTATCATTTTTTCAAAAAGTTCCTCAGTCGTATACCCAAGAGCAAAGTGCCCGCCACCAAGTCCGGCGCGAACGAGCGCCTCTCCCGCTTTTTCCAAACTTCTAGTCATACGAGGAAAGCGATTGTAACACTCGAGTATAGTTCTCGTCCAAATTAATCCGTTTTCGTTTTGTTTGTTCAATTAAATCCTCCATTTCCGAATCGCAAGGTCAGTATAAGCCCAACTTTTCGTATAGTCAATTTTGACTGACGGACAGTTTTCGGGTTTTGTTCGGTTTTTGGGGCTAAAAAGGCTATGGTGTACAAATAAAGGGAGAAGTGCTCAAATAGTCTGTCACAAAGGATACTATTCACTTGAAAATAGGTGTATAATTGAAGATTTTTTGAATTTAAAAATCGGGCGCTACATAAGTTAATATATGAATTATTTAGTGCCTCTATTAATAATGGGAGTGTTTATCGTTGGGGCGATTAAGCGTCAAGACGTATATAGTTCCTTTTGCTTGGGAGTGAAAAACGGACTAAAAACGGTGCTCTCTATCCTCCCCGCACTGATTGCTATCACCGTGCTACTTGAACTATTTAACGCGAGTGGACTAAAGAGCGCGTTTTGTTCAATGCTCTCTCCCGTATTTAGACTGGTCGGAATTCCAGAAGAACTATTTGAACTGGTGTTTTTGAGACCGTTTTCGGGGAGCGCGTCGACTGCAATTTTTTCAGACCTTATATCAACTTACGGCGCGGATAGTTATATAGTGCGCTCGGCGGGAGTTATAATGGGAAGTTCGGAAACGGTATTTTACGTAACTAGCGTTTACTTTTCCTCTCAAAATATAAAAAGGCTCGGCGGAATAATTCCGATAAGCCTAATATGCGCAACGCTCTCTGCAATCGGGGCGTGCGCTTTGTGTAGAATAATTTAAGGCGCGGAAAATTCCGCGCCTTAAATTATTATTCCTTGTTATCTTTTAATCCTATAAAATAATCCGCACTCACGTTATAAAATTTACATAGTTTAATGAGGTCGTCAATTTTGAGTTCCGCTCTACCGTCTTCTATATGACTATAACCTTGTTGAGATTTATTAATTACCTTGCCTACTTCTTTTTGAGTGAGGTCACTATCTTCTCTTAAATTTCGCATACGAATACGATAGTTCATAAATTTTATCCTTAAATAGTTATTTTTTATGAATTTTAGCATACTCACGTTTTGAGTATTGACTTTTACTCAATATTTGAGTACAATATACGTAATTTAATTATTTGCAGAGGATACGCTATGAAAAAAATAGTTAAAATTTCGATTATTCTCGTACTTATTTGCTCTCTATCTATGCTTGCCATAGGTTGCGCAAAAGATATACCTCCGATATTCCCATCGGGCGCGCCATCGGGTAGTTTTTCTGGCTCAAATCCATCGGGTTCTAATCC
>JAZQYG010000155.1:0-5084 GCA_045633305.1 Clostridia bacterium
TTCCAATCTGGAAGGTCTCCTCCAGTACTTCGCTACGGTAGAGCAGTCCGCCGCTGACGATGGTCAGCTCCAGCACTTCCTTTTCGCGGATCTTGCGTAGCGTGATGGTGGCTACTGCATCCTCGCGGAAGTACTTATCTAGCTTGCGTAGCTTCCGTTCAAAGAGGGGGGTGAGGACCTCCTTTAGTTCGATTTGTCTGACGTTGATCTTCAATTTCATAAGGGCACCACCTTTGTAGTAGAATGACAGAGTTCCTCTCTGTAGCCTTATTGTAGCACAAAAAATGCGAAATGTAAAGAGGGGATTGACAATTTCAACAATTTGCTTATAGAAAAACAAAAATAATTATTTAAAATGCACAAACAAAAAAAGAAAGCGAGGTTAACCGCTCTTCTCATAGGGATTTAAATATGCAACTTATAAGACTCGACTTTTAACAAGCCGAGTTTTCTTTTGTCCACGCAAAACAAGTTGAATCAAATTTTATTTTATGTTATAATAAACTCACCGATAAATACGAATTTGTATGGAGGCGTAAAATGATTGTAAAATACGTTACAAACACATATGTAATAACAGATACGTATAAAAAATTATTGCTTGATGCAAAAGATGCGAGCGTAAAAATAGAACCGTCCAACGACGATAGCACAAAATTAGTTTTTTTCGAAAACAAAAAACATCCATATAAATTTTTCATTGAAGACGATACACTTACGATCAAATTAGTAAAAACGAGATGGTAGAATTTTTTAAGAATTGGTATTGATCGTTCGGAAATTAGACTATATGTTCCTAAATCAACACTTGAAACAATCTCGGTAAGATCCAATACAGGATACGTTGATATATCCTCAATAACTTGTAATGGCGCTATAGATATCCAAATAAACACAGGAAAAATAAATTTAGAAAGTGTCTTCTGTCAAGCTTTTAATTCAAAAGGAAACACAGGACACATCTCGTTGAACAAATTGACTGCAACACAGAATATCTCAATCAAACGCGGCACCGGAAAGGTTTCATTAAATGATTGCTTTGCCCGTGAGATTTTTGTAAAAACCAACACGGGAAGCGTTCGTGGCAGACTTCCGTCTAATATGGCGTTTATAGTTCGAACTAACACAGGCAGAATGGAAATACCTAAAGTCCCCATCGGAGAAGCAATCGGCGGAAGATGCGAAATAAAAACAAACACGGGAAATATCAAATTCGAATAAGTAATGTCAAATTCCAATTTATCGATTTGATATTCTTTGTGGAAAAATTTTCAAAAGTGTAGCACACTATACTTTCAAAAGAAAGTCGTGTGTTTTGCAAAGCAAAAAGTAAAGGATAGCAAAATTTTGCTATCCTTTTATAATGTCTAAAAAATCCCTATGAGCGACGCACCTATGAGTCCTTTTTTTATAGTTCAATTTGAAATTTGGAAGGTTTGAATACTTTCAAGATAGAGGGGAGTACTTTGCATTTGAAGGGGTGTCCGTTGAGTACCTCTCCGTCTATTTCAACTGCTGGCGCTTTTTCTTCAGGGAGATACACTTCAAATTCGTCACACTCATAAGATTCTGCTATTCCTTTAAGTTTATCGTGTTTACCTTTGACGAACTTAGGTAGTTTGAAGGGAAGTTGTCTCTTTTTGATACGGTTTATAACGGTTACGGTAATTTTTCCGTCCGTTGGGTCAGCATTTGGCGTTACCTTCATGCCACCTCCAAAACATTTTCCGTTACCAGTGGCAACTACTAGAGCGTCACGCTCAAGTTCTTTGCCGTCTATTTTTATTATCGTTTTGTAACTGGAAAATCTCAAAAGCGTTTTCAAAAGAGCGTAGTAGTATCTCATTTTGCCCTTAAAAAGTTTGACTTTTTCGTACGTTCTAAGTACTTCTATATCAAGACCAGTTGAGGCTACGTTCAAACATTTAATTCCCGATACGTCGATAAGGTCGACGGAAATCGTTTCGCCATTTAAAATATCCTCAATTGCTTTTATCGGGTCGGAGTCTACGCCAAGAGTATACGCAAAATCATTACCCGTACCACCCGCGATAAAACCAACCGTTATTTTATCAAAGTCAGTTATAGCGTTGATTACGTTATGAAAAGTACCATCTCCGCCTATTGCGATTATATTTCCGCCTGTTTTGCATATTTCGCTAACGATAGGGCGCGCGTCAACCGCTCTTTCGCATATAAACGTATGAAAATTGATATTCTTATCTTTAAGATATTGCTCCACCTTTTTCAATGCGTTTATTCCACCACGCGAGGTGGGGTTTGCAATCAAATTATAATTTTTATCCATAGTACACCTTAAAATGATTATACTACTTTATTTTAAATTTGTAAACAAGGATAGCGTTTAAAGTTGATTTTTGACGCTTTTTTTGATAAAATACAAAATATGGAACTCAAAAAGGACGAAAGATTAGACGATTTACAACTAAATAATCTATTTATTATCCAAAATCCCAACGAGTATTGTTTCACCTCGGACGCTGTTATTCTTGCAAATCACGTTAAGGTACGCAAAGGCGAAAGAGTATGTGATTTAGGCACAGGCTCGGGCATTATACCGATTTTGTTATCCGCAAAGACCGAACTTAGTGAAGTCGTGGGACTCGAACTACAAGAATACCAAGTCGATATGGCGACTCGTAGCGTAGAGTACAACGGATTAACCGAGCGAGTCAAAATAGTTCACGGAGACATAAAAGAAGGCAAAAAAATCTTTGGAACGGGAACGTTTGACGTAGTAGTTAGTAATCCTCCTTACGGAATCTCAGGTAGTGGAGATATGAAAAAGGGGGAGGGAATAGCCCGTTCTAGATACGAAATCACTGTAACGCTCGAAGAGGTAATAAAAACGGCAAGCGAACTCGTAAAATTCGGAGGAAAGGTGTATATTATTAATAAAGCGGAAAGGCTTGGTGAAATGATATATCTTATGACTTCGTACAAATTAGAGCCAAAGAGCGTAATCAACGTTTTTCGTAAAGGTAATATTGCCGATACCGTTATAGTTGAAGGCGTTTTAGGTGGTAAAAAAGGTTTAAAAGTTTACGGAATTAAAGAATAAAGGAGAAAAATATGAAATTTAGTGGTATTGATAGAACAATGCAAGAATTTTTGACTAAAGGTGCGTTTTTGACCGCCGGCTCGGATGAACCCAACGTGATGACCGTCAGTTGGGGTATGATAGGCGTTTTGTGGGGAAAAGACGTGGTTATGGTTCCCGTTCGTGAATCAAGATTCACTAAGGAATTTATAGACAAAGAAGGTGAGTTTACCCTCTCTATTCCATACGTCAAAATGAAGAAAGAACTTGCTTTTTGCGGAAGTCACAGCGGAAGAGATATCGACAAATTCGAGGCGCTTGGTCTTAAGACAATGAAAGGAAACAAAGTTTCTACCTATAGAATAAACGGATGCGACGTATACTACGAGTGCAAAGTACTTGCAAAAATTCCTCTAAAAGCAGAGGATTTGCC
The DNA here is from genome assembly GCA_045633305.1 of Clostridia bacterium. Classification (GTDB taxonomy): domain Bacteria; phylum Bacillota; class Clostridia; order Christensenellales; family RUG350; genus RGIG2224. The sequence goes on from JAZQYG010000155.1 coordinate 3,495, forward strand.
TGATGAAATCAACGCAAGCGCATACAAAACTTCCGATTATCACACTTTGTATATTGCGGAAATACTTTAAAATTCGAAAAATAGTAAATACGTCCTACTTAATAGAGTAGGACGTATTTTTTTGTACAATAAAAAGCAAGTATATATAAATACTTGCTTAAAACGCGTTAATAAAACAATAATTATTCAGCAGATGCAGTCTTTTTTGCGTCGCTTAAAAGTTTCGCAACGTGCGAAATTTTACGGGATGCAGTGTTTCTGTGCATTACGCCTGCAGAACAACATTTGTCAATGATAGAAACGGTTTCGGGAAGAAGTGATTCAGCAAGAGCAAGGTCTTTGTCTTCGATAGCCTTGTTGAATTTCTTTACAGCGTTTTTAACTCTGCTTCTAATCATGGTGTTACGTTTGTTCTCTTCTGCGCTAATAAGAACACGTTTTTTAGCCGATTTAATGTTTGCCATTTTATAACTCCTTTGTTTGTTTCCGATTGTTACCCAAGCATTTTAGCACAGTTTTAAAATTTTAGCAACAATAATTACAAACTTTTTTTTGATTTTGTAATAATAATTATATGAATACTGATTTTCAAACTGATAAAAACCCTTTAATTGACGAGGAAATTGCAAATTTTTGCGCTTTTAGAAATTTTTCTCCAAATAGGCTCGGAGGAATAGAAATAAAAAAAATTAATTTAACGTCAGCCCAAGCTGGTGCAATAGGCGCAAAAAAGGGAAGATACGTTACCTTAAACGTCAAAAATCCCGCAAAGAATATTCTCAAATTAGGCAAAGAGTGTTTACGTGAATTAATAGACCAGAATAGAACGAAAGAAGGTAAAATTTTGGTCGTTGGCATAGGAAATCCTTATATGACCACGGATTGTCTTGGCCCTACCGTAATAAAAATGCTCACTCAAAACAGAAAAGAAAATTTGTTGTTATTTACCCCTTACCTTGAAGGACTTACGGGAATATCTTCTTTTTGTATCATAAAAAATTTGATAAAAGAAACTTCTCCAAGTTTGATAATAGCAGTAGACGCTTTAACTGCGCGAAGTCCCAGCAGAATTTGTACCAGTTACCAGTTTTCAGATGCGGGGATTACTCCCGGTAGCGCGCTTGGAAAAAGTCAAGCGTTATCTAAATCTACTTTAAAAGTACCGGTTATTGCTATAGGCGTGCCAACCGTGGTGAATTGCCGTAATTTAGGGGAAAGGATTATCCCCAGCCTTCCCGATATGCTAGTTTGTCCTAAAAATATCGACGAACTCGTTCACTTTTGCGCAAAAAATATAGCGGACGTTATAAATGCAAGCGTAAATTAAAAAGCATAGTGGTTATTTCTATTTCATAGTATAGAGCGGAGGATATTATGAGAATAGGAATACTTGACAGTGGTATAGGAGGACTCACTACGCTGAGTGAAGTGGTAAAAAGTTTAAAAGGAGGAGATTACGTTTATCTTGCCGATAGCGCTAACGCTCCTTATGGAACTAAAAACAAAAAAGAACTTTTAGAAACGGGGATAAAAAACGTAAAATTTTTAAAAAGGTTAGGTTGTACTTGCATTGTTTTGGGGTGTAATATT
>JAZQYG010000156.1:0-5702 GCA_045633305.1 Clostridia bacterium
TTATCGATATTCCCGTAATGTTTGCAGTAATGTCGATACTAGTTATTCCGACGCTTATAAAAGGAAAACTTGCGCGTTGGCAAGGAATTGCCCTCCTTGCAATTTACGCAGGATTTTGCACCTTACAATTCGTTTTGTAAAATTAATTTTGCTTATAAAACAAAAAAATCCGCAGTTGTCGCTCGTTCCACAGGAACTGGCGACAATGAAATAAATCCGTGCAAGGATTTGTGAAATTCGCTTGAAGCGAGTGAAATTGTTATCACAATGAAATTTTGCTTGCGCAAAGTTAAGGATTTATTTTATTTCATTTTTGCATAGCAAAAATTTCATACCAAAGGTATTTCACTTTTAGCGTATTGCTAAAAATTTCATTAAGCATAAAACTGTTTTGCGAACAAGAAAAGCGCACTATACTTCACTAAAAGTGAAAGGTAGTGCGCTATACTTTCGTTATGTACTAAAAATCCCTAAGAAAAGAGCCTTTTGTTGCTCTTGTTTACGTCTTTAAATTATTTCGGTTTATTGCTTTTGAGAACCTACTGGGTTCAAGATACTGTAACCAACGTTTACGAGGTGGTCGGCAACTCTCTCTAAGCCCGATACGGTTGAGAAATAATACGCCGAAAGTTCGGTTTTGCATTTGCCTGTAGCAAGTCTATTGACGTGCGCGGAGTTGAGTTTTGATTTGAGTCCGTCCACTACGTTTTCTCTTGCCGTGAGTTCGTTGAGTCCAGCTGAGGTTACGTTGTCGAACGCGCTCATTGCAATTTCAAACATAGCGTTGACCTCGTCGAACATTTCCTTTATCTCTTCTTTTGCCGTCTCAGAGAAACAAAGTTCCGCCTCTCTCATTTCTTTGCCTATTTCGTAGAAGTTTTCCGCGTGGTCACCTATACGCTCTAAGTCGTTTAGTACGTGGAAATACGAGCCGATAACTTTTTCTTCTCCCTCGCTAACAAGGGCTGTTAGTTTGATAAGGAATTTGGTTAGTTCTTTGTTGGTGAAGTTGATAACTTTTTCGGTTTCGACAATCTCTTTGCCGTACTTTTCTTCACACGATAATATTTCTTCGTACGACCTTGCTATATTTTCTTTTGCAAGATTTGCCATATATTCAATTTCTTTCTTTGATTGCATAAGAGCAATGGAAGGAGTTTTTAAAAGTCGGTTGTCTACAAATTTGAGTTTTCTGTTATCCTCTGGATTAGGCTTTTCTTTTACGACTCTTTCTGCAAATCTTACGAAATATTTAGTGAAAGGTAAAAGCAAGAAGGTATTAATCGTATTGAATATTACGTGGAACCACGCTACTTGCATTTGTTCATTATCTATAACGCTTCTTAACGCGTTTGCAATATTTCCTGCAAATATCCAAAGAAGGGTAGTAAAAACAACCGCACCTACAACTTTGAAAGAAAGGTGCATAATTGCCGTTCTTCTTGCGTTTACACTCGTTCCTATACTTGCAATTAAAGCAGTTATACAAGTACCTATATTTGAGCCAAGCACGATAAAGAGCGCGCTCTCAAGGGTAATTGCGCGCGCGCCCGCCATAATAATTACGATACCGGTTGCAGCCGAGGAACTTTGAATAATTCCCGTAAATATTGCTCCGATTACAACTAAAAGCAAAGGAAAATCTACGATTTTGAACAAATTTTGGAAAAACTCTTTAATTTCCGGTCCGTCAAACGCCGCGCTCATAAGGTCAAGGCCAACGAAAATAACGCCTAGTCCGCAAATTATACCACCGATATTTTTTACCTTGTCACTCTTAAAGAAAGTCATCATAACCCCGATAAAAGCAAGCAAGGTCATATAGGTGGAAATACCGAGAGATTTGAGAGAAACGATAACGCCCGTTATCGTCGTACCTATATTTGCGCCAAGCAAAATAGGCGCAGCCTGCATAAGCGTCATAAGTCCCGCGTTAACGAAACCTATAACCATAACGCTAGTTGCCGACGAACTTTGAATAATAGCCGTTACTCCCGCGCCTACGCCAACACCAGACAAACGATTGTTACTAATTCTACCGATTAGTTTCTTCATACCTCTGCCTGCGCTTTTCTCTAGTCCGTCGCCCATCATATTCATACCTGCGATGAATATACCGACGCCAGCAAGCAAAGCAACAATACTTAAAATCATGTTTTATCTCCTTTTGTATAAAGTTTGTATCAATTTATAAAAAAAGCGTGAAAAAACCTAATGGTAATTACACGCTCAAAACGAAATATGAGATACAAATTTTTTCGCAACTTGTATCTTTGCTAGTTTTTGTATTTGTTGTAGTAAAAACATACTCGCCATGATTCTATATTAACTAATAATTTTCAATATGTCAAGCAAGAGGTAGGGGGTAAAAGTAAATTTTTTTGATAAGTTTTTCTTAAATAAAAAAGGGCAAACAGATTTCTCTTTTGCCCTTTTTTAGATTGATTTAGTTATCTTTGAACTCTTCCGCTTGCATCTCCGCCTGCAAGGTTATTAACCTCGGCTACGCTTACCATATTGTAGTCGCCCTCAATTGAGTGCTTTAAGCAACTTGCCGCAACTGCAAATTCGATTGCGCTTTGCGCGTCGTAACCATTTAAAAGCGAATATATAAGTCCACCGCCAAAACTATCTCCACCGCCTACTCTATCTACGATATGCATAGAATATTTCTTGGAGAAGTATGCCTTGCCGTCCGTGTAAAGCATAGCGGACCAGTCGTTGTCGTTTGCGCTCTTGCTTTCACGAAGAGTAATTGCAACGCCTTTGAAATTGAATCTATCGGTGAGTTTTTGAGCAACTGAAATATATCCGTCTCTATCAAGTTTACCACCGTAGATATCGGTGTTGTCCGCCTCGATTCCGAATACGTCTTTTGCATCTTCTTCGTTTGCGATACAGTAGTCAACGTATTTGCAAAGCTCGCCCATTACTTGGCCTGCTTTTTCTTTTGACCAAAGTTTTTTACGGAAGTTGAGGTCGCAAGAAACGGTAATATTTCTTTCTTTGCACGCTTTGAGCGCCTCAATACAAATCTCTGCAACTTCATCTGAAAGAGCGGGGGTGATTCCCGTAAAGTGGAACCAGTTAACACCCTCTAAAATTGAGTCCCAGTCAAAGTCACCCTTCTTTGCCATAGCAATAGAAGAGTACGCTCTATCGTAAATAACTTTGCTCGGTCTTTGGCTTGCGCCTTTTTCACAGTAGTATATACCTACTCTGTCGCCACCTCTTACGATTTTAGAAGTATCTACTCCAAATTTGCGAAGAGAATTTACCGCGCTTTGACCTATTTCGTGAGCGGGAAGTTTGCTAACGAAAGCAGCGTCCACACCGTAATTAGCAAGAGACACCGCTACGTTTGCCTCTGCTCCGCCAAAGGTTGCTTGATATTTTTCTGATTGCACGAAACGAAGATATCCTTCGGGTGCAAGTCTTAACATAAGTTCTCCAAAAGTTACTACCTTTTTCATTTTTCTTCCTCCATTTTTTTGAGAGCGTCTTTTACCATAAAAGAACCGCCTACTGCGTATACTTTTTCAAATGCCAAAAATTCGTCTAAATTATCGTTATCTACTCCACCCGTAGGTATGAATTTTACCTGAGGGAAAGGACCGGAAAGCGCTTTGAGGGCTTTGAGTCCGCCGTAAACGTTTGCAGGGAAGAATTTAACGATATTAATTCCAAGTGATAACGCTTGCATAATTTCGGTAGGCGTTACGCAACCGGGATAATAAGGAACGTTATTTTTCTTGCAAACCTTAGCAACCTCTACCGATAGACCGGGTCCAACGATAAATTTTGCGCCTGCTTTGAGAGCCTCTTTGCACTGTTTTGCGTTAATTATCGTGCCTGCGCCGATTGTCATATCGGGATACTTTTCAACAGCGTATGCAATTGCCTCTTTTGCGCAAGCGGTACGGAAAGTAATTTCCGCGCACATTATATTACTTTTTTTGAGAGCAGTCAAAATCTTGTCCGTTTCAGACAGTTCTTTGATAACCACGACGGGTATAAGTTTGTCCATATGTTCTCCTTGCGTACGAACTATTGATTTCATTTATTTTTTTAAAAAATATTCGTACATTTTAATTATACTATTTAAAATCGACTTTGTCAAAATTTTTTAAGTCTTCTTTTTATTATAATATTGTTTATTTATAACTATATAATTATAAAAAATATTCCTATCCAAAGTGAGGATAGGAATATTTATCTATTTTCGTTATGCAATTTGTTTTACTTTTTTGAAAGGAATTGAAATGATTATTCCTACCACCATTATTGCAAACCACACCAAAACGAGATTACCCCAACCTATCGTAGTTGCCGCGCTTGCAAATAATACGTTAGATATCGCTGCCGCCGTGTAACTTAAAAAGTCCAAAAATCCCGTTGCTCCCGACACCATACCCGTATCGTGCAAACTCGGGCAATACATACTCCAAAGAATCGTAGCCGAGCCGTTAGACGCCATAATGGCAAGCACTAAAAATATAATGTTAATAATTGAATTTTGTACGAAATACGCGCCTAAGAAAAACACCGCGGACGAGGCGAACATCAATATAAGAGTTTTCGTCACACTACTTCCCATCTTTTCATAAATAAATACCGTTATAAATGCCATTACGGATATTACCGTCGTTGCAACCGTAAATAATAGCGAAGAAGTTTCCGAAGAAAAGTTAAGCCTTTGATTCAAGTAAGTAGGTAGCCAAAACACAACGGACGTTCTAACTATTCCCGTGAGCATAGACACAAAAGAGAACCTTATTATATCTCTTTTTATTAGTAATTTGACTCCGCCTTTCCCTTTTTCGGTTTTTTGAGGTTTCTTGTAAGATATTATTTTTCTCTTTTCATAGTTTACAAATACGGAAAAAACAATGACTGCCATAACCGCAAGCATAATACCGCTAACGCTAAAAGAGCCTTCCCAAATCATAACAGCGGCAAAAATTCCCGCAACGGGAGAGCCGAAATAAGAAGAAAATCCGTATGCTACGCAAATTCTCGTTGCTATTTTGCTTTCAACGTTTTCCGAGACGAGTTTAGTCATAGGTCCGTATATCATCGAAAGAAAAAAGCCCGATATTCCGTACGAGGCGATAGCAACTACTCTATTATCTATGACGTAAGGAAAAATAAAATTCATTAAGCCCGCCATCAAAAGTCCGACGGATATCATATAAACTGCTTTTATTCTATCTCCAAGCAGTCCGTTTATAAGTTGTCCAACTGCATAAAAAATAAGGAACATCGAAGAAAGAGAACCTACGTATTCTTCAGTATAACCAAACTCGTAAAGTTTTGGCGCGACCGTTCCCAGCACGTTTCTTGCAACGTACACGGCAAAATAGGCAACAACGCAAAGCGCGCCTATCACAAAGACGTTCTTTAACTTATTTTGTTGAACTTGTTCCATATTTAGTTAGCCTCGTATTTATCATTACGCTTTTTGCGTACCATAAGAGTATATCACGATGAAAAAAGCAAGTCAACGTAAAGCGATTATTTAAAGTTCTTTTCTACGTACCTTATATAACAATACAGTCCTATAACTACTAATATCATAATCCACCTACTATGCAATAATTCCCATCGAATAGAGTATTGCCGTCAAAACTATCACTCCTAAAATCATAATCTTTCCTCCCTTTGAGTGATTCCATTTTAACACGTTTTTGTCAAATAGGTGT
>JAZQYG010000157.1:0-10444 GCA_045633305.1 Clostridia bacterium
AAGAAATACTAAAATACCCTTGCTTTACGCATTTGTCATAAAACTGAGGTTCTTCTTGTAATACCTTCCAGTAGTCACCAAGAGTTATATCCCCAGGTCTTTGAGTATTTGAATATTTGCAGTTATGGCAAGAAGGTACAAGTATACTATTTTTTAAGAACAACGAATAATAATCATATTTATGTGAAGGTAATTTTTTCTTTCGTCCGTTTTCAAAGATTACCGAGCCTATTACTCTATGCCCGTATTTTTTATCACGGAAAGTTAATCCCGTTATTTTTCGAGAAAATCTGGAGTTCAAGTTTTGAACGGATTGCTTGAACATTTGCAAATTTCCAACACCGTGACAAATTATATCGATTAAATACAAATTTTCGTATTTTGCAAACAAATTTCTAATTGCAGATACTTGACAAGGCGTACCGCCAAATAATACGGGAATACCGTCATTTAAGGTACGCTCAATTTGCTCAAATGAACACGATAGGTCGGACTGGACGTATTTTGAACCTTGAACACGATAAAGTTCGCTAATTTGAGTTACCTGAACCACCTTTACGTTAAAATCGGAATCCATTTCCGTACCAAAAACAACTCCGCCTTTTTCTATGAACTTCTTTGCAATTAAAGCAAATATTCCACCCGAAGCGGAACGTTTTGCATTTTCATCCGTGCTTATTGCACCATACGATAATGCAATACTTCCCATACTCGTATTGTTTATTATAGGGCAAACTTTTTGACATTTGCCACAAGAAACACACTCGCTTTCATTTATCTTTGCATAAACAAAACCATTTGCGTCTTTATCTAAAACGATAGCATTTTTTTTGCAAACGTATGCGCACGCGCCACATCCGCAACAAAGAGTTGAATCTAATAATTTCATAATTTTCCCTCACAACAACACTAAAATTGTACCATATAATCTCATAATTGTAAAGGTTTATTTTTTTCTTTACAAACAAACCCTCTTGAGTAACAAGAGGGTTTGTTATTATTTATTTTGTATATTAGTTTGAGTTTTTTCAGTCGTATTAACCTTTTTCTTTTTTGCCGATAGGGCGCTCTCACCTGAAAGATACATAAGTATTATACCAAATAATACCATAATCGTGCTAAGGTAGGTAATTGCAGGTATTAAGTAACTTTTTATAAAAGAACAAATATCTACCGCCAAATTTCCGCCTACGATTAGTGCGAACACGTATCCAAGCACGGTCAATCCTCCGACGAATAGGCTTATCATTATTCCGTAACCGAAGATAGTCTTGCAAACGTTGACGGGTTTTTCAATTTTTTTAATAAATCTTGCTTTCCACTTATTATATGAATCTGAAAACTTTTTTATCTTTTCCATAACTATCTCCTTACAATCCGAGTATCGGAAGAAATCCCATAAGCACTACAATTTCCATTATAAACTGTGCAAAAACCCACCAAAGGTTGTTTTTGAAAGTTTTACTATAGTCCGATTCAGCAAGCGACATACCCGCGTACATACCAAGTCCAAGAGGGGGCGTTATTCCGCACATAACTCCGCAAATACAAGGGAGCATTGCCGCGCCAAGTACGGGGTTAATTCCAACGGAGGCAAAACTTGCAATAAATACCGCGCCAAAAGTTGCAACTAAGGATGAGCCGGGAATTACCATACCCAAAAAGCACGTCAATAGGCAAATTATAACGACCAAAAGGAATTTACTCAAATTAGCAGACAAGATAAACGCGTTCATCTCTTGTGCGACGTTAAGGTCGGCAAAAAGCGCGCCTATCATATATCCTATTACGCACACCCCAACCGTAGGGGCGATAGATTTGATTCCTTTTGCAAGAAAATTAGCAATTTTGTGAGGAGTAAATTCCTTTTTATCTTTGCACATAAATATCGAAAGAAAGGCAACTAATCCCGGTACGAATATTAAAAGTGCACTAGAAAAAGATTTTGCTCCGCTTACACCTAGTCTTTGAGTAAAAAAATTGTCCTTAAACAAATAATCAAGTACGAACGGAATAATTATAATAACAGGTAGAAGTAATCCTTGCCAACCCTTTTTGAGTGTTTCTCTAATGCTTGGAATATCTTCTTTGGGAAGAGGTTTAACTTTATAATACTTACAAAAAGCAAATACCATTACAAGCCTTTGCAATATAAACCAAAAAGACACGCCCCATAAAATAATCCAGAATTGACCTTGTGATAAAATCTCCTCTCCGTAAAGTCCGTGAAATGCGGCAAGCGCGGCAAGTATGTTAGACGACGGTGGAATCATATTTCCCATATAACTTGCATTACTTACGATATTTGCGGCAAGTTCAGGAGGATAACCCGATTTTTTCATTGCGGGAATAGTAATAGCACCCGTTGCCATAACGTTACCCGGACCGCTACCGGATAGCGCTCCCATAAAACTTGACGCTACGACGGAGGCGTACCCAACGCCACCAGGCACTCTACCTAAAATTGCCAAAATAACTGCAACGCAACTGTCTATTATTTTAGTCTTAGTGAGAATTATCGACATTGCAACGAAAGCAACCATTGAATACAATAGCGACGTCGATAAGCCTTTATTGACGTAACCTAAAAGATTGTCCCAAGTACCGGTTATTGCAACTAGCGCAATAAAACTTATAAAAATTGCCTCGTACACTGGTCTTTTGAATACCATAAACCAAATAATTACGACACCCAAAAGCACACCGAGATAGATAAATGCAGTCGGCACTTTATTCCTCCTTTATAACTTCTTTTACGCAAGCGATAAAATCTTTTTCCGCTTGAGTTAAAAATTGTTCTTTTCTATAAAACACACACACTTTTCTTTCATATTCGCATTCTTCTATTTCTAAAAAGCGTACGTTTTGATTTTTATTTGACGAAATATACGAGGGCACTAACATTGCGCCAAGTCCTCTATTTACCAAAGAAAGAGCGGATTCTATCGACTGACACTCGATTCTTGGCTCGGGTAAATCAAATTTTTGCACTAGTTTTTGCATTATTTGAAACATAAATTGCCCTTTACCCACGTTTATCAATGGAACGGACTTCAAAACGTCTAACGCCGAGGTTGTTTGAGCAAAACTTTTGGGCACGGCAAGAAGTATACTTTCTCTCTTTAGTTCTACCCTTTCAAATCCTTCCGTTTCCTCATCAAGCAAACTTATCACGACGTCGAGTTCTCCCTCGCTCAAAAGTCTATTTAACTCTTTTGTGGTGCGCTCTTGAATAACAATCTTAGTGTTTTTTCTTCTGCTCGTAAACTGCTCGATAATTGCAGGCATTATATAAGGAGAGCGAGATGGACTAATTCCTATATTTAAGGTTGCGCCACCGCACGAGATTACCTCTTGGAGTTCTTTATTCAACTGTTTATCCAAATCTAAAAACTTTTTACCAGCATTAACGTATTCTTCCCCGGCTTTAGTTAGTTTAAGAGGAATACTACTTCTATCAAAAAGTTCAACACCTATTTCACACTCGAGTTTTTTTAAATACTTGCTAAAGGTGGACTGCGATATTCCGAAACTCTCCGCTGCCCTAGAAATGCTTCTGTATTTAGAAACTGCAATAACGTACTCGTACTTTTTTAAATATGACATCTTGCTCTCCGTATGTTATTTTATGAATACCATATTGACATTTTGCCATATAATTATAACTATTATATTTAACTTTGTCAACAAAAAAAAGAGCAAACTTGAATTTGCTCTTTTTATAGTAGTTTATTTATTACTTAACTATTATTATCTTGTGACAGTTTTGACACTCTGCAAAGTCGCCGGGGTTTTTGAGTTTTCCGCTCATACCTGCTGATATTTCCACACCGCACGCTCCGCAATAGTCTCCGTTTTTCTCTACGACTGCGGGCAACTTTTTCTCTCCTCTACAACGAGCGTATACAGTCATTATTTCGGGATATTTTTCTTTGAGAGCGTCTTCGCTTTTTGAAAGAACGTCTTTGAGTGATTTTTCTTGCTCTGCAACCGAATCTTTTAATGCTGAATACTTTGCTTGAGCCTCTTTTCCACCAAGTTGCGCTTTTTTATAAACTTGAAGAGTTTCAGCATATTTTTTCTTGACTTCGTTAATTTTAGATTGCGTAGCCTTCATTTCCTTTTCGTAGCTATCGATAACTGCAACGACTTTGTCCAAACTATCCTTGTAGTAATCCATTTCGTTTACGTCTTCAAGTTCGTTTTCGTTTTCAATTGCATTTTTTATATCCGCGATAGAATTCAAAAGTTTTTCAACTTCTACTGCCATTTCTTCTAATTTCTTTTGACTTGCAATCAAAGTTTGCGCGTCTGTTTCTAGTCTTTGTAAAAGTTTTTTAGATTCGTCGTATGCTTTGTAGTTAGTCAAATAAACTTTGTATTCGTTACTTGATTTGAGCATATTCTCTATTTTAAGTAATTCAACGTCGCTCTTTTGATATTCTAATAAATCTTCAAACATATTATTCTCCTTTATATAACCTTTGTTTAAGGCTTTGCAGTTTGACTGCTTTTGAATTAAATTTTTCCCTTACCTGTGCGCTATTTACAGTGCTTGCCAGGTTTTCCGCTTTTTGAATTTCGCTATCAAGATAAAGCGCAAAGTCTTCCGTTAACGCAAGTAAATTAGTTCTTCCAAATTCGCGCTCCTCTTCACTTAGCTGGTCTTTTCCCCTTTGCGCCGATATTATATCGTAAAACTTTCCTTGAGAGTAAACGACGAAATCTTTCTCTATTTTGTATCCGATATCAACGAGTTTGAGTCTAACTAAACTAACGTCGCTTTGAGGAGAAAGAACAAGTCTTGACGTAAAATTCTTCGCGCAATCTAGCATTCCGCTAATTTCTCGTCCTCCCATACCACTCACGACTATTACGTCCGCTTCGGTTGGACTTAATACGTTGAATCCGTCTCCGCATCTAAAATCTGCTACATCTTCAAAGCCTTCCTCGCTCAAAAGATTGATTGCTTTTTTTAAACTTTTGGCGCTAATATCGGTTGGAATAACTTTATTAACCTTTCCGCAATTTAGAGCAAGTAGACACAAAAGTCCGTGGTCCGTGCCGACGTCCGCAAGAGTTTTGCACTGAGGAATAACGGATAATATAGCGTTTAGCCTTTTATCTATCATTAATCAAGAAAATCCTTGAGTTTTTTAGTTCTGTTGGGATGACGAAGTTTGCGCAAAGCCTTGGCTTCAATCTGTCTGATACGTTCACGAGTTACGTTAAACTCTTTACCAACCTCTTCAAGCGTTCTTGGATGGCAGTCGTCTATTCCGTAACGAAGTCTTAAAACCTTTTCTTCTCTAGGAGTCAAAGTGCTAAGTACTTGCACAAGGTGCTCTTTCAACATATTCGTTTCCGCCATATCAGAGGGAGACGTTGCGTTGTTATCCTCGATAAAATCTCCAAGATGGCTATCTTCTTCCTCACCTATAGGAGTCTCAAGTGAAACGGGGTCTTGAGCAATCTTTTGAATTTCGCGAACTCTCTCTTCCGTCGTACCCATAGCAGATGCAATTTCCTCTGGTGTTGGTTCTCTTCCGTAGATTTGAAGAAGTTGACGAGAAATACGCATTTGCTTGTTGATAGTTTCTACCATATGAACGGGAATACGAATAGTACGCGCTTGGTCCGCAATTGCTCTGGTGATTGCTTGACGAATCCACCAAGTAGCGTAAGTTGAGAACTTAAATCCTTTGGTGTAGTCAAACTTTTCTACCGCTTTCATAAGACCTAAATTGCCCTCTTGAATTAAATCCAAGAACTGCATACCGCGACCAACGTACCTTTTTGCAATAAATACTACAAGCCTTAAGTTTGCCTCGCTAAGTCTTTCCTTTGCTCTTACGTCGCCAAAAGACATCTTTTCGGCAAGAACTTTTTCCTCTTCTTTTGAAAGAAGGGGGACTTGTCCGATATCTTTAAGATACATTTTAACCGAGTCGTCCACGCTAACTTCGGTCATAATCTTTTCGAACATATCGTCTCCGTCTGCAACGGGCGATTCGATAATCTTTATCTTCTCGGCGTCAAGCATTGTATAAACGGTCTCGATTTCTGCGGCAGTTGCCTCAATTTTCTCCATACGCGCTACGATATCTTCTTCGTGAAGTTCTCCCTTCGCTTTTGCGATTTCGATAAGTTTAGCAACTTCCGCGCGAATAACCGCCTCTTTGTTTTCCATATAAACCTCCTATTGTTTCTTCGTAGGTAAAACTAGTTCGTTAAGTTCCGTTAAATATTCTTTTTTCTTTATCGGGTCGCTTTCCTTTTTTATGATTTCAGAAAGCATTGCAATACGTTTATCAAGATATTTCTTTTTGAGCCTTAGAGCGCACTCTTTAAAAAATCTCTTTTCACTATCCTCTTCACCTGAAATAAGTCTCGTGCCGATTATTGCGTTGAGTTCTTCGTCATCCACGACGCCAAAAAGATTACCAGATACGATATTTTTGTTCTCAGTGCGACACAAAGTAACGTAATTAAAAATATCAAGGTGAGTCTTGTCCGTAAAATACGAACCAAGTGATTCTCCATCAAGGTCGTATTTTTTACCGGCTAGCATAGTCGCTAGAATAAATCTCGACGCCGTGTAATAGCCCGCGTCTTTTCCAGTCAACTTTTTATCAATTCCAACCGTTCCGTTATTTGAAACGTCGGATTCTTCTTTGATATCTCTCTTTTCGTAAAGTTCACGTCTGAGTGAATCTATTTGAAGTCCGCTCTTTTTGGAAATCTCGGGAAGATAGGCCTCTCTTTCTACCGTGCTTTGAATTTCTCTCAAAACTTCGAGCGCGGAGTGCGCGTAAGCCGTTTTTTCTTCTATTGAATCACCGAGTTTTCTTTCAGCGATTGAAAGTTTGTACTCAACGAGAGGTTTAGCCTCTTTTAAAAGTTTATTAAATCCTTCTTTGCCGAGTTTTTTTACGGTGTCGTCAGGGTCAAGTCCGTCGGGCAGGGAAACGACTCTTACGTTTAGTCCCGCCTCTTTTAGAATATCTAAGCCACGAAGGGTGGCTTTTTGACCTGCGCCGTCACCGTCGTAACAAATATAGACCGTATTTGCGTAATTTTTGAGTTTTTTTGCTTGTTGGGCGGTAAGCGCCGTACCCATACTTGCAACGACGTTTTCTACACCCGCTTGCACCAAACTTATGGTATCCATATAACCTTCTACGATTATAACCGAATCAACACCCACCTTTTGTTTGACTTTGGATAAAAGATTTATGCCGTAAAGGTTTTTGCTTTTGTTAAAAAGAGTGGTATTAGTTGCGTTTTTGTATTTTGCAAAATCGGTTTTACCCAAAAATCTTCCGCCAAATGCAACTACGTCGCCAAAGTTATCGAATATCGGGAAAATCAATCTGCCGTGCAAAGCGTCGAAATATTTACCGTTCTTGACTTCGGCTATACCAGCCTCGAGCATCAACTCTTTGGAGTAGCCTTTTTTTGATAGGTAATCTATAACGTCGTTAAAACCTATCGACGCACCAAGTCCAAATCTAACGATATATTTATCTTCTACCCCTCTTGAGCGGAGATAATTAAGAGCCTCGCTACCTGCCGGTGAATTGAGATTATCAAAATAACGACGGGCGGTGAGTTTCATCATTTGGCGTAAATCGTCTTTCTTTTTCTTGGATTGCTTTAACTCGTCGCTACTCACCAGTTCTGGAACTTTCATACCCGCCTTTTCAGCAAGAATTTTTATCGCGTCCAAAAAATCTACGCTTTCGATATTTTGCACGAATTTGATAACGTCGCCACCGACACCGCATCCAAAACAATGATAATATCTGCCTTCTGCGTTAACGGAAAAAGATGGCGTTTTTTCATGGTGAAAGGGGCAAAGTCCCCAGTACGACCTGCCTTTTTTAACGAGTTTAGTATATCCTCCGATAACCGTTAAAATGTCCACTCTGGCTTTGAGTTCTTCAAGCCAGTTCTCCGTGAGTTCCGCCAAAATTTAATTTCCTTTTAATTATATAAATTAGTATACATATTTTAATACGACAAATAATAGTCGGTTTCCTTAATTTTTTCAAAAAAAATCAAAAATTTTTATTTTCTCCTAAAAAATTTAATAGGCACGACGAATAAAAGAGAAAAAAGCGCGTATACGTTTGAGCCGTTACAACCAAATAAGCCCGACTCTCTAAACTGAAATTCTTCTTCAACCTTTTGTGGAAGTTCAATCTCTTGAACTAAATTTATCGTCCACTCTTTTTCAGTTGTATTCAAACTGCTATCTATCGCTCTCACCTTTATCACGTACTCGCCGTATCCTTGATAAAAGATTCCGTTTCCGATTATTTCTACGGGAGAATCGTTATAGGTTGCAAATAGTTCAATACTTAAAAATTCGTCGTAGTTATCACTTATTTTAATATCCGAAAAACTCATAAAATTTTCACTATCGAATTCAAGTTCTTCATCAAGCGAAATACAAGGAGGAGTGTAATCTAAAACTTGGATAATTTTTCTCTTTTCACTAAAGTTTCGGTAACTATCCTCACATCTTACGAATAATTCGTATTCTCCTACCTTATCTGGAATAAAGACGGACTCTATCGTATATACAAGTCCTTCGTAAAGATAACCTACGTGACAGGTATACGGGGATAAATCGCTTGCGGTATAACTTATTGCACACTCACTTCCAACCTCAATTTCACTTTCGCATATAATCTCGGACAAAGTAGGCGCTATAGTGTCGCAAACCTTTAAATTCACTCTCCGTTGCGCCACGTTTTGCATAGAAGAGTGGTCTTTTGCCGTTATAACGATTTTGTACGAGCCGACCCCAAGAAGAGTATCTTTATCAAAAGTTAAAAGTTCGTCCTCGTCCATTATCTCAACTTCATATTCACACCCGCTTAAATCTTGAACGGAAATTTTAGTTAAATCAACTTTATCCCCAAATTCAAGCATTATTTCTTCATCTGCTGATATTTGAGGTGGCGTACTATCTTTTAAATTATAGGTAAATACGTGGGTCGATTTTGTTACGTTATTTTCTACACTGTAAACAACTTTATACACACCTTCTTTCGTGGCGTTCAAATTAAATCCATCAACCTTTTGTCCAAGATATTCATACGAGCAAGAAATACTGCCACCACTAAAACTTATAGGCAAAAGAGAGCAACTGCCTATCTCAGAAATATTAGGCGCAACTACGTACGGAAAAACGAAGTCTTGGAATTTGAAGGCGTCTTTTCTTATAGAACAACTCGACGAAGAAATAGCGCAATCATAAAAGTCGGTTACTATAAATTGAAATTCTTTTTCGGATTTGAGTAAAAGATATGATGAGGGTGAACTTATTTTATAAAAAACGTTTGGATACAAAGTAAAGTAGTTATCGCTCGTAAAAAGGAAAACTTTATCTTCTCCTTTTATAAAAAGGTCAAAGGTAATCCCCGTAGTGCTATTGCAATTGAGGTTATATTCTTTCCCACCGCCATAAAAATCAAAAGACTCGCCTTCACCAAAAGTACTTGCCCCGTCAAAAGAAAAAGTCGCATTTTGTTTATTCTTTGCAAGTACTGGTAAATTTATTAGTTTATAATTGCCGTAGATATCCTCGACTTTTACTTGCAATTCGTAATCAAACTCACCTCTTTGCGCTATAACTACGTTTTCATTTATTTCAAACGAGGCGCTTGGCAAAATTTCAAAATTTTTAATCGGATAAAAACTGGGAAAAGACAAGTCGAATTCTATAAAATTTTCACAATACGCACTTTGCGCGCAAATATCTATAACGGGAAGAGTACACTCGCTAAAATTAAATCGTTTATTAAATCCACCTACTACGACACGAGAAAAATCACCATTAAATTCAATTCCCTCTATTTCGTCTAAATCTATAGAAGAAAAAACTACCTTTCTTGCCGTGCCACTTTTAAGATTTAAAGAAACTATATCGCTTTTAGTTTGCTTTGAATATAAATTTAAATGTAGTTCGCCGGATTTTTGCGCGTATACGAAAAATGACAACTCCGACAAACTCACTTCATCTACAAAACCTACCCTTTTATATCCCGACTCAAATTCTATGGTGTACGAATCACCGAAATAATCAAAGGTAGATTGTTCGGCATCTAGAATAATCACACTATTTTCCGCTTGAGATGCGGTAATAAAAATGCTTGCTTGAATTGACAACAATAATAACAACAAGCAAGCAACGAAGTTTATCTTTTTCACGTTTATCTTTCGTATAATTAGATATTACTGGTTATCTAAAATTAATTTTTCTAATTTCTTTGGCGTGCGCGCTACCATATCAGGATTAAGAGCAATCAACTCTTCTTCGTCTCTAAATCCCCAAGTTACTGCAATAGACTTTATCCCTGCGTTTTTTGCCGTTAAAATATCCGTTTCCGAATCTCCAACGAATACGCAACTCTCTTTTTGCGCGCCGATTTGT
>JAZQYG010000158.1:0-5175 GCA_045633305.1 Clostridia bacterium
CACTATTACAGATACTTAAAAGGAGAGGCAACTTCAACTAACCCCGTTGCAACTATTTTTGCTTGGACGGGCGCTCTTGCAAAGAGAGGCGAGATGGATAACACTCCTGAACTCGTTGCCTTTGCCGAAAAACTTGAAAAAGCAACTATTTCGGTAATAGAATCGGGCGTTATGACCAAAGACCTCGTTGGATTATTTCACAAAGAAGGCGTTACTCCAAGAGGGGTTACCACGGACGAATTTTTGGATGCAATTGCCAGTGAACTTGCATAACACAATAAAAAGAGAATTGATTTTTCAATTCTCTTTTTTTAGTCAAAATGATACAAACGTTTGACAAGCCACTGTATATAGTGTTATAATCATTACAATAAATCTTTAAGTTGATACGAGATATCGACAAGATTAAAATAGTTAGGCGTTTTGCGCGCATTTTTGTATATTTTAAGTCTTGTCGCTCGGCAAGACTTTTTTATTTAGGTAGATATGGTTCGTAAAGCAAAAATTATGGATGAGACGGCAATGAGCCGTGCAATAGCAAGAATTACGCACGAGATTATAGAGCGTAATAGCGGTGTAGAAGGGGTGTGCCTACTTGGAGTTAAGAGTAGGGGTATTCCTCTTGCAAAAAGGCTTTACGACAATATAATGCGATTTGAAGGAAAAAGCGTCGAACTTGGATACTTAGATATAACGAGATATAGAGACGATTTATCCGAAAAAGACAAAGAATCAGTGTCTGGAGAGTGTCATTTTCCGTGTGATTTGAGGGACAAAACGGTCATTATCGTGGACGACGTTATGTACACGGGAAGAACGGCAAGGGCTGCGCTTGAATCGGTTTTCCGCGAGTCCCGTCCAAAAGCAGTTCAACTTGCAGTTTTGGTGGATAGGGGACATAGAGAACTTCCACTGCGACCTGACTACGTTGGCAAAAACGTACCCACTGCAAAGAACGAAACCATTTCCGTTTTGCTTGCCGAATATGACGGAGAAAGCGCGGTTTATATATGCGACAAGGAGTAAGTATGAATAATATCAAGGCAAAAATTATGTTAGATAAAGACGCAACGAAGGTTGTGTCCGATTTGCTTTTGAGTGATAATATTATTTCCAAATACAATAGCGAAGAATATTTGATATTACCCGGTTTTTGTGACGTTCACGTTCACTTTAGAGAGCCGGGTTTTTGTTATAAAGAAGATATTTTTTCGGGCTCGTTTTCAGCGGCAAAAGGCGGATATACGAAGGTATGTACTATGCCTAACTTGAATCCCGTTCCCGATACGAAGGAAAATCTTGCTCTTCAATTAGATGCAATTAAAAGAAGCGCTCTTATCGACGTATTTCCTATAGGCTCTATCACGAAAGGTGAAAAAGGTGAAACCTTATCCGATATGGAAGATATGGCAAATGACGTTTGCGGTTTTTCGGACGACGGTAGAGGGGTACAAAGCCCAACTCTTATGAAAGAGGCAATGATTAAGGCAAAGTCACTTAATAAAATAATCGTTGCTCATTGTGAAGACAATTCTTTGCTTTTCGGTGGATATATTCACGACGGCGAGTGGGCAAAAGAGCATAACCACAAAGGAATTTGTTCTCGTAGCGAATACGCTCCTATCGAAAGAGACGTTGAACTATTAAAAGAGACGGGAGCAAGTTATCACGTGTGCCACGTATCGACGAAAGAGAGCGTAGAAGTTATTCGCAGGGCAAAAGCGGAAGGCGTGGATATAACGGCGGAAACTGGACCACATTATCTCGTTATGAACGATTCAATGCTAAAAGACGAGGGTAGATTCAAGATGAATCCGCCTATTCGCGCGGAAGAAGATAGACTGGCTCTTATCGAGGGAATAAAAGACGGCACTATCGATATGATTGCAACCGACCACGCTCCTCACTCCGCGGAAGAAAAGAGTAACGGATTAAAGGGTAGCGCTTTTGGTATCGTAGGGTTAGAAACCGCTTTTCCCATACTTTATACGAAACTTGTAAAAACAGGAGTAATTACTCTTGAAAAACTTATAGAACTTATGGCGTATAATCCAGTCAAAAGATTTGGATTTGATAGTGAACTTGGTTTTTCTATCTGGAATATAAAGGAAGAATACCAAATCGACCCTCAAAAATTTTATTCAAAAGGCAAATCTACGCCGTTTGAAGGGGAAAAAGTTTACGCAAAACATATGCTTACGCATTACAAAGGAAAAACGTTAATTTAATATAACACGGGAGGCATTTATGGCTAAAAGAAAGGACTTAAAGAAAATTCTTATAATCGGTTCAGGACCGATTGTTATCGGACAAGCAGCGGAATTCGACTATGCAGGAACGCAAGCGTGTTTGGCTCTTCGCGAAGAAGGATACGAGGTTGTGCTTGCTAACTCAAACCCTGCAACTATTATGACCGATACGACGATTGCAGATAAAGTTTATATGGAGCCTTTGACTCTTGAGTTTATCGCAAGAATACTTCGTTACGAGCGCCCCGATGCAATCGTACCGGGAATAGGCGGTCAAACTGGACTTAACCTTGCGATGCAACTTGAAAAAAAAGGCATACTCAAAGAGTGTGGCGTTGAACTTCTTGGAACGAGTAGTGAAAGTATCGAAAGGGCGGAAGACAGAGAACTTTTCAAAAAGATGTGTCAAGATATCGGCGAGCCCGTTATCCCTTCTGAAATCACTTATAACCTTGAAGAGGCAAAAGAGGCTGCAAAGCGTATAGGTTATCCCGTAGTACTTCGTCCTGCGTTTACCCTTGGTGGAACGGGCGGAGGATTTGCTTATAATGAAGAAGAACTTATTGAAATCGGTACTAACGGTTTCAAACTTTCTCCCGTACATCAAGTTCTTGTAGAGAAGAGCGTAAAAGGATATAAAGAAATAGAATTCGAAGTAATGCGCGACTCTTCGGACAGGGCAATCACTATCTGTGGTATGGAAAACGTTGACCCCGTAGGCGTTCACACAGGTGACTCTATCGTAGTTGCGCCTATTATGTCTTTAAATGAAAAAGACCTCAAAATGCTCAACGATAGCGCGATTAAAATAATCAAAGAACTCAAAATCGAAGGTGGATGTAACGTACAGTTTGCTCTTAACCCCGAATCGAGTGAATATTATCTTATCGAGGTTAACCCCCGTGTATCGCGTTCATCTGCTCTTGCATCTAAAGCAAGCGGATATCCTATTGCAAGAGTAACTGCAAAAATAGCAGTAGGTATGACTCTTGACGAAATACCTCTTGCAGGAACTACGGCAGATAAAGAACCCGTTCTTGATTACGTAGTTGCTAAATTCCCTCGTTTCCCCTTTGATAAATTTACCCAAGCGCCTAATACGCTCGGCACTCAAATGAAAGCAACGGGTGAGGTTATGGGAATAGGCTCAAATTTAGAAGAGTGTATGCTCAAATCCGTTCGTTCGCTTGAAATCGGCGTAAATCATTTCTGGGACAAAAAGTTCGCTGGTATGGAAAAAGAGAAACTTTACAGTTATCTTGAAGAATTCAAAGCGGACAACGTATTTGCAGTATTCGAACTTTTGAGACTTGGAGAGAGCGTAGAAAGTATTAATAAAGTTACTAAAATTACTCCGCTTTTCCTTGAATCGTTCAAGAGAATAGTTGAGATGGAAAATGCGCTCAAAGCAAAACCGTTTGACGTAAGCGTATTAAAGAGCGCAAAAGTTCTCGGTTTTGCGGACGTATATATTGCTAAACTTTGGAATTGTAAAGAACAAGAGGTAAAAAGTTTAAGAAATGATAATAACGTTAAGCCCGTTTTCCGTATGGTAGACACCTTGCACGGCGGAGCGTACGTTCCTTATTTCTATTCCTCTTACACTGGCAAAAACGATTCAATACTCACCGACAAGAAAAAATCCGTAGTTTTAGGCGCAGGACCTATCCGTATCGGACAAGGCGTAGAGTTTGACTATTCTACCGTACACGCCGTAACTACTATCAAAAATTCGGGATACGAAGCAATTATTATCAATAATAACCCCGAAACGGTTTCAACCGACTACACGACTAGCGACAAACTCTATTTTGAGCCATTGACTCCCGAAGACGTTATGAACATAATTGAGTTTGAGAATCCAGAAGGAGTTATCGCATCACTCGGTGGACAAACGGCAATCAACCTTGCCGAGCCACTCCGTCAACGTGGAGTACGTATAATAGGTACGGATTGTGACGCAATCGACAAAGCGGAAAACAGAGATTTATTTGAAAAACTTCTCGAAAAACTCGATATTCCTCAACCTCAAGGTTGCGCGGTTACCTCTGTTGAGGCAGGAGTTGAGGCTGCGTCAAAAATAGGTTATCCCGTACTTGTTCGACCCAGTTTCGTGCTTGGTGGACGCGCTATGCAGATTGTAGGTGGAGAAGAACAACTCCGTCATTACCTCAAAACTGCCGTTGAAATCGACGAAGACAAACCCGTTCTCGTAGATAAATATATCATAGGTAAAGAGGTTGAAGTTGACGCTATTTGCGACGGAGTAGACGTATTCGTGCCGGGTATTATGGAACTTGTTGAGAGAACTGGTATTCACTCTGGTGACTCTATAAGCGTATATCCTACGTTCAGTATTTCGGACAAAGTAAAAGGAATTATACTTGGATACGCTCGTAAACTCGGTATCGGAATAGGAATAAAAGGATTATATAATATCCAGTTTATCGTAGATAAAGACGAAAAGGTATATATAATCGAGGTTAACCCCCGTTCTTCAAGAACCGTTCCCTTCCTTTCTAAAGCCACTGGATATAGTCTCGCCGATATTGCAACCGAAGTTATTCTTGGTAAATCCTTGAAAGAACAAGGAATATTCGGAATTTATCCTGATGAAAAGAAGAGATGGTACGTAAAAGTTCCCGTGTTCTCTTTCAATAAAATAAGAGGATTAGACGCATATCTTTCTCCTGAAATGAAGTCTACGGGTGAAGCAATCGGATACGACGATAAATTGAATAGAGCGCTCTTCAAAGCGTTGCAAGCGTCTGGTATGAATCTTCAAAATTACGGCACGGTATTTGCAACCATTGCTGACAAAGATAAACAAGAGGCTCTTCCTTTGATTAGAAGATTCTATAATTTAGGATTTAATATCGTTGCAACTAAGGGAACTGCCCAGTTCTTAAAATCAAACGATATCCGT
>JAZQYG010000159.1:0-8751 GCA_045633305.1 Clostridia bacterium
CGGAAGAGGACATAAACTCACGGTTAAAGTTGATGCAGAAGACCTTACGGAAGGCGCTCAATTCGGTGGACTTTTTGGTAAATTCTGCGAAACAGGTTTCCTTCGTAACCTTAATTACGAAATGATTGCAACTCACAACGTTGAGCAAAGCAATATGAAAGGTGCTGAAGGCGCTAGAGCTTGTGGCTTAACTATGATTGGTTGGGGTTCGTACGAAAACTGTTATTTAAAAGCTACGCTTTCTTCACTCAAACACGCAGTTGGCGCAAGCACTTGTTGGCGTCGTGACACCTTTATCGGTTTCCCGGGCAACTACACTGCAACGAACGTAATTGCTGAACTTACTGTTTTAGATGCAGGAGGTAATTTCTTTGGAGATATGCCTAACCACCAAGGTACTGGTAATATCGGTACTGCATTTAGCTGGGAATCTCAACATACTCCTACCGCTAATAACTTTGTTTTGGTTTCTCCCGTAACTATGTTTGAAGGTAGAGCTTCCATAGGTTTTGTAAAAGGTTCAAACGTTACCTATTGTAATTCTTATGCAAATTTACTCTCTGGTGAGAACTGTCTTATTGCTGAAGGTTCGGACCCTGTTGCCGAAAACGTAGGCGGATATCGTAGTGAATATCTTTACGATAATAACTTTTTGAATATACAATGGGACGAAAATATTTGGGAGTTCAACAGAGAAGAAGGCTATATCAAGTTCTTCGATAGATTTATCTACACTGCACCTACACCGCAAGATTAATTGACTTAATACAATACTATTTATTATGCAAAAAAGCAACTTAAAGTGGATAACTAACGACTGGGGACTCGTAGACGAGCACGCAGAGTTCGAGCGTCAAGGCGCAATATATTTCCGTAAGGAATTCGTGCTTGAATCTATCCCCACTCGCGCCACTCTTACCGTTTATTCAAACGGTATTACAAACGTTTATATGAACGGCGGAGACGTCGGGGGCGAATATCTTGCCCCCGGCCCGTCCGAATTTATCAAATCTCTTTCCTTTCGCACTTATGATGCGACAAGGTTTATTCGCAAAAACAATGCACTTTTAATTATTGCCGGCGACGGTTGGTATTGCGGTGAATACACTCAACGTTATCGCGCGAATCTCGTGCACGGAGTTAAAATCGCAATTGAACTCACTCTTGCCTATTCCGACGGTAGAGTAGAGGTAATAACAACCGATAATTCTTGGCAAACTCTCCGCGGAGCAATCGGGCTCAACGATATCTATCACGGAGAGGAATTCGACGCAAGACTTCCCCACGTAGAATATTCAGAGTTTGGCTATCCTTGTGAAAACGCAGAGATGGCAAAATTTACTACTCCTCACGTCACTGAATTTAACGAGTATGACGTAGAACCCGTGCGCAAAATTTCTGAAATTAAACCTACCAAACTTAAAAAGAGCAAGACTGGTGGTGTAATTTACGATTTCGGACAGAATTTTTCCGGTGTTATACAAATCAAAGTAAAAGGTGAAAGGGGAGAGCGCGTTATTATGCGTCACGGTGAAGTTCTCACTATTTCCGGCGACGAACTCTTTACCGAAAATCTTCGTGTAGCCAAGGCTACAGATATATATACTTTAAGTGGCGAAAAAACGGAAACCTATATTCCTACTACTACCTATCACGGTTTTAGATTCGCCGAAATTACTTACGACGAAAGCAAAGTAAAACTAATTTCCGTAAAAGGTATAGTTTTACATACCGACCTTAAGCAAGCGGGTGAGTTCACCTCTAATAACGCTTTGGTCAATAAAATATATTCTTGCGCGCTTTGGGGCGCAAAATCTAATCTTTTCTGTATCCCGACGGACTGTCCGCAGAGAAACGAAAGATTCGGTTGGCTTGCCGACGCTCAAGTATTTACCAAAACTGCGGTCAATATGTTTGACTGTCGCAAATTCTATGATTTTTATCTCCGTTTGATTGAAAACGGCACCTTGGAAGGTGGTAACGTCCCCGTATTCGTTCCTCGTATCCCTGGAATCGGAGCAGCGGAATCCGTATTCGGTTGGAGTGATGCGTGCATTATTATTCCTCACGTGCTTTACCTTTATTACGGAGACAAAACCGTTATTGAAAAATTCGCGCCTTTGATGAAGTCTTATATGGGCTTTTGCAAAAAAAGAGAGCCAGGTTACCTTCAAAACGCTATGAAATACGGCGACTGGCTAAACGCTGGTCAAGAAACGGACCAAGGTCTTATTGCGACTGCTTATTACGCTAATAGCGCAAAACTGCTCTCTTATATGCTCTCCGAAATAGGGGATAGTGAGAGCGCGTATTACCTTGAACTTTTCCAAAATATCAAGTCTGCTTTCCGTAAAGAGTACTGGGACGAAGAAAAATCAAGATTTACTCTTCCTTCTCAAACCGCTTACGCTCTCGGCGTATCCTTTGGTTTAATTGAGCCTGAAGAGGCAAAAGAAGGCTTTATCGAAGAACTTGAAAAGTTTGATTATCGCATCATGTGTGGTTTTATGGGCGCAAACCTTATGCTCCCTGCGCTTTGCGATTGCGGACTCAAAGACGTTGCTTGCAAACTTCTCTTAAACGAAGTTTATCCCTCTTGGGGATATTGTATAAATAACGGCGCTACTACTTTTTGGGAGCACTGGAACGCGTTTGACGCCGAGAATAATACCTACGTTGACCCCGCTATGAACTCCTTTAACCATTATTCTTTCGGCTCTTGCGTAGAGATGTTTTATACTCACTTTTTAGGTATTATTCCGACAAAGCCAGCATTTAAGAAAGTTCGCATCAAACCTTTTATTCCGTGTGATTCACGTCTTACCAAAGTTAAAGGTTCATATACGACTCCTTTTGGAAAAATTTCCGTTGCTTGGCGAGTAAAAGGAAAGGTTGCTGAGATAAAAATTACTAAACCTAGCAAGGTTTTAGCGGAATTTGTGTTCGATAAAGTGATTTTTATTAAGCAAGATGGAAAAATTGTTTCTGATTTTAATGCAACAGCAACTAAAACTTGTGTTAAAATATTATTAGACGGACAAAATAATTAATATACAATAGATTAATTCTCAGGGTGGGAGATTTATGATAAGTGATAAGGATTTAAAAAACAGTACTATACTATCTGAAAAGATTGCGAAAGAACGTTATAGTGCTACGCGTGTTATTACCGATTCTTCTTGGCACAAACACGACTTTTACGAATTTACCATTTGCACTAGTGGTAAATGCGCAAACTGGTATGATTTCGACGCAGAATTAAGCACAAATAAAGGATTCGTTGTTCTTTTAAGACCTAACGAATTCCATAAGATAGAGAAAAAGAGCGAAGATTTTGCTCACGACGACGTTTATATTTCGACCGAAAAGATGCAAAAGATTTGCAACGCTTTCTCGGGCGATTTGTACGACAAAATCAGCGATATAAAAGGTCCTGTTTACTGTGTGATGGATTTTGATAAACTCAAACAAGTACAAGACGTCGTTTTGAAACTTTCAAACGTTACAGAGAGAAATACAGAAAACGACGCAGAGCACTCCTTTTTAGTTGCCGAACTTTTGAAATTGATGTTCGAAAAGTACGTCGTCAAAAAAGAAGCGGCTCTTCCCGACTGGCTTGAAGAAATTCGTCAAAAAATTTCTAATCCCGAGAATTTTATCCTGCCTCTTGGTGATTTGCTCGAAGATTCCTTCTATTCAAGAGCCTATATTTCCGTAGCCTTCAAAAAGTACACTGGAGAGACGGTTGTCGAGTATAGAAACAGAATAAGAGTAAAGTATTCCGTATCAATGCTTTCGGAAAACTATATGTCTATTAACCGTATTGCAGGTTTGCTTGGTTGGGATAATCCTAACAACTATATTATTGCTTTTAAAAAGGTTTACGGCGTTACTCCTTTGCAATACAAAAATTCAAGACTCAAAAACGAATAATTTATTCGGAAATTCCTTCCGCGAAGGAAGGATTTTTTATAAGGAGAAAAAATGGAAATCGTTAACAAAAAATTTGAAAAGAGCAATTTCTTGCCATTTTTGTGGATATACGGCTATGAAACTGAAGAAGAAATCGTGCGTACCGTTGACGCGATTCACACCGCTGGAGCAAAAACTATTTGCGTTGAATCAAAAAGTCATCCATATTTTGGAGAAAAACTTTTCTTTGACGATATAAGAACTATTTTAGAGCGCGCAAAAGAGCACGATATGGGCGTATGGCTTTTGGATGAAAAAAGATGTCCCACGGGTTACGCTAACGGCGCTCTTGCTCACTTTCCGCACCTAAAAAAGGAATATTTACTTGAAAATCACACCGATATCAGTGGTGATAACCAAGATATCAAACTCATAATTCGTAAAAATAACGAGGCTGACCAACTAATTTGCGCACTTGCTTGCAAAAGAGTCGACGGTTATAGCGAAACCTTAACGGGCGAGCCTATCGACCTCACGAGTGGAGTGCACGGTGAGTATCTTTATTGCTGTTTGCCCGCAGGAGAGTGGAGAATATTCTTTATTTTTCGTTCAAAAGCATACGCGGACGAATTAGTTGACTTTTTGAAAAAAGATTCTTGCGCTCTTCAACTCAAATACGTTTACGAGCCTTTGTATAAAGAATTCAAAGAAGATTTCGGAGACTCTTTTCTTGGATTTTTCCTTGACGAGCCAAAGTTCGGCAATACCAAATACAGAAAAACTTTCAAAAACGGTCATCCGTATTTTGATACTATCGGTATGGAGTACGAACTTTTGCCTTTTACCGACGAAGTTATCGACGTACTCAAAAGCAAAGTTGAAGGATTTAATCTTACTTACCTTACTTTCTTATGGTATGAACACGACCAAAAAGCGCCTTACGTTAGAAACGCTTATATGGAATTTCTTGCCGAGTGCTACCGTGATAACTACGTAAAACCTATCTCGGAGTGGTGTCACGCAAGGGGAGTAGAAGTTATCGGTCATATAGTTGAGGACTTTGGAAATCATGCAAAACTCGGTTCTGGAGTTGCTCATTACTTTAAGGCTATGGAATATCAAGATATGTCGGGTATTGATATCGTATTCAGTCAAGTTATTCCCGGTATGAGCCACTGCAATCACACTGGTATGCAAGTACCCGTAGATACGGACTTTTTTCATTACGTATTGTGTCAACTTGGCGCGTCAAGCGCTCATATTGACCCCAAAAAGCGTAATAGAGCGCTTTGCGAGTGTTTTGGCGCGTACGGTTGGAATCTCGACGTAACCCACCAAAAATGGCTTATGGACTACCTTATGGTAAGAGGTATTAACCGTTTCACCTTCCACTCTTTCTCAGCAAGAGTAGGAGACGAGCATTTTCCTCCCCATTTTTACGACCATGGATTTAATCCTCAGTTCGGCGGTTTTTGTTCAATGACTGCTTATAGCCAAAGAGTTTTGGATAAATTAGACGGTGGAGTGCACGTTGCTCCCGTTGCTATGCTTTACGACGGAGAAAGTCAATGGATGAACGGTGACGAACATATGGGTATGCAACGCGTTGCCCGTCCGCTCGTTGATAATTTCTACAATTACGATATTATTCCTCAAGACGCTCTTTTGTCTTCTTGCCGCATTTTGGACGGAAAACTCTCGTGTAATAAGGAAAGTTATTCTTGCCTTATCGTGCCCAAGGCTATTTATTTGCCTTCCGTTCTTATTGAAAAACTTCGTCAAATGGCAAAAGAGGGAGTCAAAATAATTTTCGTTGACGAGAGAACTAAATTTGCCGACTTTGGCGAGGTTGTAGCGCTCAATGAGTTGATTCCCTATTTAGATGCAATGAATATTCGTGACGTAGAGATTGATTGCGCTAACGAACTTTTGCGTTACTATCACTTAAAGGATGGAGACAAAGATAAATTCTTCTTTACCAACGAAAGTTTGATAGATAGCGCCAAGGTAACAGTCAAACTTCCATACTCGGGCAAAGTTTCTCTTTACGACGCAATGAAGGACGTCACCGTTATTAAAGACGTTCAAAACGCTCTCTCGTTTGAACTTAAACCTCACGAAACCCTTTACGTTGAAACGGGCGCAAAAGGCGAAATTAGCGCTAATTACGAGGTGAAAGAGGTTAATCTCGGATATAATTTCGACGTTTCTCTCGCTCACTACAAAACTCAAAATAATTTTGAGTTCTATAAAAAAGCGGATAAACCTTTCAACGTTCTTTCTTACGACGAAAAACCTGATTTTGCAGGTGTAGTTAAGTACGATACCGAGTTTGAAGTAAAAGAGCTTTCCGAAAAAACTTTGCTCGACCTTGGTAGAGTAGGAGGCGTTGCTGAAATTACCTTGAACGGCAAAACTTATCCTTACCTCGTTTGTCCTCCTTATAGCGTAGACGTAACTGAGAGTATCAAACTTGGTAAAAACGTTCTTTCGGTCAAAGTTGCTGGTACGCCTACCGCAAGATGTATGGATAAATCAGACCCAAGAGCGCGCTCCTCATATATACCTTTTAGACCCGTTGGAATATTGAGCGAGATAAAACTTCAAAGTTATACAAAAGAGAAATAAATAAAAAAATCGGTTGCAAATAGCAACCGATTTTCTTTTATCTAAAACTAGTAATCAAGTTCAATTTCTGCCGATATAGGCATATGGTCCGAGGCTTTTAGTTTGTGCACGGTATAAGAGTTTACTTTGGCGTTTTTAGGTACGCAAATGTAGTCAATGTGAACTTTTGGGTCGTAGGATGCAAACGTAGGTTCGTCGTTACCTAATTCTTCGGCGCAACTTTTTAGCCTTTCAAGTATAGGTTTGATTCCGTCGTGGTCGGGTTTTACGTTGAAATCACCCATAATAAAGCAAGGCACATTAGAATTATCAATTATCTCACAAGATTTATTGACGATTCTTTCAAGTTCTACGGAAATCAACCCAAAATGTGATGCAATTACTTTGACTATTTTTCCGTTTACGTCGATATCTGCAACTGCAAGCACTCTGTCTTCGTACCAACCTTCTTCCTTTCTTTCTTCTTTGGGTACGGTGGGAATAGGTACTGCTTCGAACTTCAAAATAGGATATTTTGACATAATTGCGTTACCGATAATGCACCACTTATAGTCGAAACCTTTTGCAAAGTAGCAGTAAGGATAACCGCTAAGTTCAGCAAGTTTTTTTGTTTGTTGCTTGAATTCATCTCTGTTTCCGTCGTCAAAAACTTCATTGAGACCGATAATGTCCGCGCCTACTTGTTTTATTGCTTCGGCGGTTTTGTCAATAGTAATGACTTTAAGTTGAAAAGGGTCCCCAGGTTTATGCTTGGAATAATCACCGCAGTGACATACGTTGTACGTTGCCAGTTTGAGTTTCATACTTCCTCCAAAACGTTTTTTTAAAGTATAGTTAATCACTTTTTAAAAGTCAAACTTTAAGTAAATTTAAATGACGTAAAGGAATTATTTTTTTTAAAAAACATAAATCTTTTTCAAAAATATAATCTCTTGAAAAATTTCCTATATTGATGTATAATACTTTTGGAGGCGTATATGTTTAACGTACTTGTAATTGACGACGATAAAAATATTAGATTCATGATGAAAGAGATACTTGAATCGGCTGGCTACGTCGTTAGCCTTGCCCAAGACGGAGAAGAGGGTATCGATTACTGTGTAAATCATCACGTTGACGTAGTGATAGTTGATATTATGATGCCCAAGATTAACGGATACGAATTTACTGAATCACTCCGCAAATTCGACCAAGATTTGCCCGTGCTTATGATGTCTGCAAAGCAGTTTAGTGAGGATAGAAAAAAGGGCTTTAAGTCAGGTATAGACGACTTTATGACTAAGCCCATTGACCCTGAAGAACTTTTGTTGCATATAAAAGCATTACTCAAGCGTTACAAAATAGAAGGAGAGCGTCGTATCAAAATCGGTGACGTTGTGATAAATTACGACGATTTCACTGTTACGAAAGGTACAGATAGCGTTTTGCTCCCACAAAAAGAATTTCTCTTATTGTTTAAATTGTTGTCTTTTCCTAATAAAATATTCACTCGTATTCAACTCATGGACGAGATTTGGGGTGTGGACTGTGATACCGACCCTGAAACGGTTACGGTACATATAACTCGACTTCGCAAAAGATTTTCGGACTGGGAAGAATTTAAAATTGAAAATATCCGTGGCCTTGGATATAAGGCGGTAAAGAAAGCATGAAAGACGAAAGAAACTATAAACACAAACTAAAAACATATTTTATTTTAGGCGCAGCCACTATACTCTTGATAACCATAGCGGGTATAGTTTTGCTTGAATACTTTATTATCCAACTTGGAGTAATGAGCCGAGAAGAACTTGCAAGTCAAGGATTATTATGGATAATCATATTCGGCGTATGGAGTATCGTTTTGGGATTGATATTATCGGCAGTATTTGGAAAATTTATGTTCGCGCCTATCAATAAAGTCATAGACGGTATGGAGTCACTTGCAAAAGGAGACTTTTCCACGAGAGTCAAAATGGGTAATTCGATAAGTGAAAAAAATTTGGAAAACAGTTTTAATTCCCTTGCCGAAGAACTTCAAAACACCGAACTTTTGCGTTCTGATTTTATCAATAATTTTTCACACGAGTTAAAAACCCCCGTAGTTTCGGTGAGTGGACTTATTGCTCTTCTAAAAGACGATAATCTTTCCCCCGACAAGAGAAAACGTTATCTTGAAGTTATAGAAGAGGAGATTAAAAGGCTCACGGGTATGACTACGAATATTTTGAA